>CBHEUU010000091.1:0-10821 GCA_965990355.1 uncultured Chitinophagaceae bacterium | reverse complement strand
TAATGGGATCACCACCGATACCAATTGCTGTGGAAATGCCTAATCCTGCCTTGGCTACCTGATCAGCGGCCTCATAAGTAAGCGTTCCTGATTTGGAAACGATACCGACACGGCCCGGGATGAATACAAATCCTGGCATGATACCTACTTTGCTTTCTCCGGCGGTAATAACGCCGGGACAGTTTGGTCCGATCAACCTTGTATTTTTTCCGAGAAGATAATTTTTCACTTTTACCATATCCTGCACGGGAATTCCTTCCGTAATGCAAACAACCAGCTCTACACCTGCCTCGGCAGCTTCCATGATCGCGTCACCTGCAAATGCCGGTGGTACGAAAATGATACTGACATTGGCTCCGGTCTTTTTCACACAATCCGCTACTGTATTAAATACGGGTCTGTCGAGATGGGTTGTGCCACCTTTTCCGGGGGTTACGCCACCCACTACCTGCGTACCATATTCGATCATTTGCGTAGCGTGGAAAGTACCTTCTGTTCCGGTAAAGCCCTGCACCAGGATCTTGGAATTTTTATTGACAAGAACACTCATGAAAATTTAGTTTTTCGGTGTAAAAAGTTTGGCAAAAGTAAGGGAATTCTGTTATAGACTACTTTATCATGTCGTCCATATTCCTATTTTCAGGCATTTTCCCCGATTCTTCCAGCATCCGCATTTCTTTAGCGTCCCGGAGGAAGTCGGAGGCGAAAATGAACTCATTAAGCCGTTTATTTTTGCTGAAGATGATCTCTTTGTTAGTGCCCTCCCATTCTTTATTGCCCTGGTACATATACAGGATATAATTGCCGATTTCCATTACGCTGTTCATATCATGCGTATTGATCACGGTGGTGATCTTGTATTCCTCGGTGATTTCCTGTATTAATTTATCGATAACAAGCGAGGTTTGGGGGTCCAGGCCGGAATTGGGCTCATCGCAAAACAGGTATTTCGGGTTCAATACGATTGCACGGGCCAGGGCTACCCGTTTCTTCATACCACCACTAAGCTCAGAAGGGAATTTTTTGTTGGCATCCACTATTTTTACCCGCTCCAGCACTTCATTTACCCGCTTTAATTTCTGAGCTGTGGAATCTTTGGTGAACATATCCAGGGGAAACATCACATTCTGCTCCACCGTTTGGCTATCAAAAAGGGCAGAGCCCTGGAACAGCATACCGATCTCCTTGCGGATCTCCTTCTGTTCATCCTGGCTCATGGTTACGAAGTTCTTCTTATCGTAAAGGATCTCACCACTGTCCGGTTCAAACAGTCCCACCATGCATTTCATCAGTACCGTTTTTCCGCTTCCGCTGGAACCAATGATCAGGTTGCACTGACCTGCTTTCATCACGGCACTTACATCCTGGATCACGGTCTTGTCCGCAAAACTCTTCCTGATATTTTTTACTTCAATCATTGCGTTTCAGATATAGGAGGATAAAAATGATCGTCAGTACTATTCCAAGGTATAAAGATAAGGTTCGGAGATAGAACTGTGTATTTGATATGGGGGCTAAACTGAATGTTTCATACCAGGCCACCGGAAAGGCATACCGGATCGCGTTTTTCCCAGGTGTATATACCTGGCGGATATCGGTTTGGTAATAAAAATGCAGCACGCTTTCCTTTTTCAGGTACCGTTGCCAATGCTCGCTGCTTTTATGGGGGATCACCAAAAAGCTGTCAACGGGCTGCTGTGCAAAGATGGTAAATAAGCTACTGTCCTTTGCTTCATTTCTGTAAAGAATATCAACGGCATTCAGGATCTTCCCGGTTTCATCCTGGCAATAGAGGGCATTGAACAGCAGGTCTGCAAAAACCCATTGACCAAGTTCGGGAATAAAACATTCATTCATGGTATGGTAATCATTACCTTTTTTCTTTTCCACTACCCGGCAGGTAATACCATTGATGGAACAAAAAAATAAAAAATGATCCCCGAAAGTGCCACACCACACAGGCGATCCTGCCCGTGATGCAACTGCATATTGGGCAGTTAAGGGAAGAGCAGAAAATTCTTTAGTCGGTTCATCCAGCTTGCAATGCCGGTAGCTTCTTTGCAGCCAGCTGCCTATTTTCAGCATTTTGGTAAAGACCGGATCATTTTCACTGATGCCTGCATGAAGGCGGGTCAGTTCTTTTCCCTTGCTGATCTCATCAGAAGGATACTGATTGGTAATATCCTGCCATTTTTTTAATTTCTCTGTTGTGTTGGAAGCCGGTGCATACAGCTCTTCGTACGATACCTGTTTGATATAGTTACCGGTTTTTTCGCGGGTGATAAAGAAATAAGCGGAAAGCGTATACAGCAAGAGGCAAAGCACTCCTGTGATTATTATGCCTTTCTTATATTTCATAGATTATAACAATAGTGCAGACAATACATAATCTGCAAATAATAAGAGGATACAGCTTATCACCACTGCTTTAGTGCTGGCTTTACCAATCTCCAGTGCTCCTCCCTGCACGTAATAACCATAGAAAGCCGGTATGCTGGCAATAATAAAAGCAAAAGTGTATGATTTGGCAAGGGCGAAAAAGACATTGTATTGCACAAAACTTTGTCTTAATCCTGTATCAAATTGATCGGTTGAAAGAATGCCGGTCATACTACCGGCCAGTCGGCCACCCCAGATGCCCAGTACCATAGCAAGCATTACCAGCAAAGGTATGGTCACCAATCCTGCCAGGATCTTGGGCATTACGAGATATGATTTGGTGTTGATGCCCATAATTTCCAGGGCATCTATCTGTTCGCTTACGCGCATATTGCCCAGTTCACTCGCTATTTTACTGCCCACTACACCAGCCAGTACAATACAGGTAAGGGTAGGAGCAAACTCCAGAATCACTGTATCTCTAACGATTTGTGCAATGGTAGAAGGCGGGATCAGCGGGCTTACGAGCTGATAAGCCGTTTGCAGGGTAGATACCGCACCAATGAAAATGGAAATGATACAAACAATGCCCAGTGATCCGATACCGATATCGGAGCACTGGCGCATAAACTCTTTCCAGTACATCTTGCCATTTTCCGGCCGTGAAAACATACTTTTCAGCATCAGCAGGTAACGGCCTATGTCTTTGATGATCTTCATGAAAGAGTTTGGTTGTAAAATACGAAAATATGCTACAGGTCTTTACTAACTTTCTTAAACCTCTTCCACCATCCTGAACGCTCTACCAATTCTTCTGTGGAAGATGTTTTGCATTTGATCTGCGCATCAATTACGGCTATCAGGGCCATATTGACAATGCTCTGTACAGAACTACCTAACTGCAATACATGTACCGGTTTTTTCAATCCCAGCAATACCGGGCCGATCGCGTCTGCAGCACCGAGCTCCTTCAAAATATTATAAGTAATGTTACCTGAAGCGAGGTTGGGGAAAACAAGCGTGTTCACATCCTGGTCAACCAGCTCAGAGAACGGATAATTTTCTTTCAGCAATTCTTTATTGAATGCCATGTTTGCCTGCATTTCACCATCCACCATCAGCGAAGGCATTTTTGTTTTTACGATCTTCCTTGCGTCTGACACCAGCTTTGCTTCGGGTGAATTGCTGCTGCCAAAATTGGAATAGCTAAGCATGGCGATCCGTGGTACCATATTGAAGTGTTTCACTTCTTTCGCCACCAGCAAAGTGATCTCTGCCAGCTCTTCTGCTGTAGGATTAAAATTCACCGTAGTGTCTGCGAGGAAAAGTGGCCCCTTTTTGGTCAGCATCAGGTACATGCCGGCAATCTTATTCACGCCTTCTTCTGTGCCGATGATCTGGAGGGCCGGACGGATAGTGTCCGGATAGTTCTTGGTAAGACCAGAGATCATTGCATCCGCATCGCCACATTCCACCATCATGCAGCCGAAATAGTTCCGGTCGCGCATGATCTTCTTCGCCTCGTATACATTAAAGCCCTTGCGGTTTCTTTTATTGAAAAATATTTCCGAATACTGGTTTCTTTTTTCTTCCGTGCTTTCACTTCTTGGGTCAAGGATAGGAAGGCTATCGAGATCAATGCTGTTTATTGAAGCAATATGCCTGATCTTTTCTTCATTGCCCAATAAGATGGGATAACCGATACCTTCATCAAAAACGATCTGCGCTGCTTTCAGAATCTTCACATTATCTGCTTCTGCAAATACAATTCTCTTGGGATCGCGACGGGCCTTATTACCAACCACGCGCATTACCTGGTTATCCAATCCCAACCGTTTATTAAGATCGGCAGCATAAGCTTCCCAGTCTTTAATGGGATACTGTGCCACTCCACTGTCCATTGCTGCTTTGGCCACGGCAGGTGACACGGTGGAAAGAAGGCGTGGATCAAGTGGTTTGGGAATGATATAGCTGGGGCCGAATGAAATATTCTTTTCATTATAGGCCATGTTCACGATATCGGGAACCGGCGATTTAGCGAGCTCAGCCAGCGCTTTTACGGCAGCCAGTTTCATCGCTTCATTGATCTGTGTAGCCCTTACATCCAATGCTCCGCGGAAGATATAAGGGAAACCGAGTACATTGTTTACCTGGTTAGGATAATCACTGCGGCCGGTAGCCATGATAATGTCTTTGCGGGTAGCGGTAGCATCTTCCCAACTGATCTCAGGATCCGGATTCGCCATCGCAAATACGATCGGGTTTTTTGCCATCGATTTCACCATGCTGGGCGTTACAGTATTACCGGCACTAAGACCGATAAATACATCCGCATCTTTCATAGCGTCATCGAGTGAAATATCTCCTTTGGCAAAAGCAAAGCGTTGTTTTAATTCATCAAGATCGGTCCTGCCTTTATGAATAGCACCTTTGCGGTCGAATAAAATAAAGTTTTCCGGTTTTGCACCCAATTCAACGTACAACTGGATACAGGCCATGGCTGCAGCACCGGCACCATTCACAACATATCTTACCCTGTCAATCTTTTTCTTTTGTATTTCCAGTGCATTCAGCAAGGCGGCAGCACTGATAATAGCTGTTCCATGCTGGTCGTCGTGCATTACAGGAATGCTCAATTGCTTTTTCAGCTCCTGCTCAATATAAAAGCATTCGGGTGCTTTGATATCTTCCAGGTTGATACCACCGAAAGTTGGCTGCAACGCCTTCACGATCTGCACAAATTTTTCGGGATCTTTTTCATCGATCTCGATATCGAATACATCGATGTCTGCAAATATTTTAAACAATACACCTTTTCCTTCCATCACTGGTTTACCGGCTTCAGGACCGATATCACCAAGGCCCAGCACGGCAGTGCCATTGCTGATTACGGCAACCAGGTTGCCTTTGGCGGTGTATTTATAAACATTCTCTTTGTTCTCGGCTATTTCTTTACAGGGTTCTGCCACTCCCGGTGAGTATGCGAGGGAGAGTTCTCGCTGTGTTTTTGTTCCTTTTGTGGGAATCACTTCTATTTTTCCGGGTCTTCCTTTTGAGTGGTATTCAAGAGCCTGTTGCTTTCGTAAGTCTTTTTGCATAGTTTATTGTTATTGTCCTGTCTCTGGCTTCCCGTGGTAAACGGGGCTGCAAGTTACAAAATTAAATTTCGAATGCTTTTTTATAAGCGGCAACCTAAAATTTCGAATTCTGCGTTCCTTTGAATCACCTGAAACCAATATTATACAAGATGACCGCTCCCATCGTGGTAAAAACCACCCATCTTAACTTTTCCTTCCGTAACGGGGTAAAAACATTGCATGATGTGAACCTTGAAGTGCCACAGGGCAGCGTTTATGGTTTCCTGGGGCCGAATGGCGCGGGAAAGACCACTACATTGCGTTTACTGTTGGGATTATTAAAAAACCAGGAAGGAAAACTGGAACTGTTCGGCCAGCAGTTTTCCAGCCACCGGCTGGACATATTAAGAAGATTGGGATCGCTGATCGAACAACCCTCCCTTTACCTTCATTTAACTGCAAAGGAGAACCTGGGCATTTATCAACTGGTATATAAAACCAGCAAAAAAAGAATTGATGAAGTGCTGGAACTGGTTGGACTGTCACAAACAGGCCGGAAGAAAACCAGGCAGTTCTCCCTCGGCATGCGGCAAAGATTATCTATCGCCATTGCATTGATGCACCAACCCGAATTGCTGATACTGGATGAGCCAACCAATGGGCTCGATCCTAACGGCATTATTGAAACAAGAGAGCTGATCAAAAAACTGAATAAGGAGTATAACACTACTGTTATAGTTTCCAGTCATATTCTGAATGAAGTGGAGAAAATGGCTACACATGTGGGCATCATTCACAAAGGCAGAATGCTTTTCCAGGGGCCTTTGCCGGAATTGCAGCAAATGAAAACCCGTCAAAGCATGCTGGAGATCGAGACCAATGATAATGCAAGGGCTATGGCTCTTTTATCAACTCAGCACACCGTGCAGCAAAGCGAAAACCTGTTACTGCTTCCTTATGGAGATAAGCAGCAAACAGCCAGCATCAACCAATTGCTGGTAAAAGAAGGGTTGGATGTATATGCCATTCATCCACGCCAAAGCGACCTGGAACAATTATTCATTGACATTACAAGCAACAATATATGAGTTTGGTTATAGCCACCAGGGCAGAACTGATCAAGAACAAACGCAGTGCAGCGTTCTGGTTATGTTTTATTGGTTCAGCCTTTATTCCTTTTATATTTTTTCTTACCTATACCCTGAGGCCTGATCTGAATTATGCCAGGCTGGCCGCTGAGCCATGGCAGGAGCATCTGGGAAAAGGCTGGCAGAATTTCTCTGCATTCCTGCTGCCTATGTTTGTGATCCTTACCTGCAGTCTTATACCACAGGTGGAATACAAGAATAATACATGGAAGCAGGTTTTTGCTTCGCCAATATCTATTGGTGATATATTTTTCTCCAAATATCTTTCCATTATCGCGATGGTGTTTTTCCTGTTTGTAATGTTCAACGTGTTTATGCTGCTCGCAGGCATATCTGCAGATCTTATTCATCCGAAATATAGTTTTCTGGAAAAAGCAGTGGATTGGAAAGGATTGATAAAAATGAATTTCAAAAGTTTTATTTCATTGCTGGCGATTATTTCCATTCAATACTGGCTTAGCCTGCGGTTCAGGAATTTTATTGTACCGATAGGTGTTGGACTGGCATTACTGGTTTCAGCATTGATCCTGCTGCCATGGGAGCATATCAATAAAGTGCCTTATGCTTTTCCCTTTCTGAGCTTCACTGGTTCAGTAGGCCCTGCGGCTGCGAAACCTGGTTTACTGGCCTCACATGAGATCTATTCAATCATTTATTTTCTTGCATTTACCCTGCTGGCATTTGCAGACATGCGTTTCAGAAAGGAACGGGGGTGATTATAATTTGGTGATCCGCATTTCAGCTTTCGGAGCTGTTTTTCCTGCATCGGTTTCCAGGCCAGGATAAGGTTTGAGATCGGAAAATTCTATATGATAGCCGAGGATGAGCGTATCCTGCTTGGGATAGCCGGGCATAATGGAAAGCATAAAAGGATAAGAGTGACTGCCTTCTTTAAAAGTGAATTTAGCAATTGCAATGCCCGCCCAGCTGCAAAGAGCATTGGCAGGACATCTTGAATCAGAAACCACTGCATCAAAACTTAAGGAAACTTTGCCGGATTGTCCTAATTGAATACTGCTTTCCAGTGGAATCAGGGAAGGTGCTATATATTGATTGTCATCGTCTTTGCTGCAGGCTGTGAACACAACAGCCATCGTAACGAGTAAAGCCAGAAATCCTGAACGCATAAAGCCTGTTTGAGCCGGTTGACAACCAAAGCGGAAAGTCCGCTGCATCCTTATGATAATTTAACAGAAGAACCCAGCCAGGCCATCATGCCCATTCCTACTTCGATGGCAGATTCATCAATGTCAAACGTAGGCGTGTGCACATTGGAAATGATCCCTTTCGCTTCATTCATCACACCCAGGCGGAAAAAGCAACCGGGGATCTGCTGGGAGTAATAGCCAAAATCTTCAGCACCCATTCTTTTCTCTGTTTCTTCCACATTGGCTGCGCCAATATAATCGGTGGCTTTTACCAGCGCTATTTCATGCAGGACTTCATTGTTGTACACAGAAGGATAACCCACATCGATCAGCAAATCAATTTCACCACCCATGCTCTTAACAAGATTCGTTGATAGCTGGCGGATAAGATCATGCGCTTTAAAACGCCATTCTTCATCCATAGCGCGGAACGTGCCTTTCAGTTTTACTTCATTCGGAATAACATTGGTAGTGGAACCACCCTGCACTGCTGTAATGGAAAGCACAGTGGGATTGTGCGGATTATTATTACGGCTTACGATCTGCTGCAGGCTGATGATAAGATGCGAAGCGATCAATATTGGGTCAATACATAAATGTGGAGAAGCGGCATGACCACCTTTACCTTTGATAGTGATATATAATTCATCGGCGCTGGCCATTACCTTACCACTGCGGAAACTCATTTTTCCTACAGCAAGACCGGGATGTACGTGCAATCCGAATATGGAAGCAGGCCTGGGGTTATCCAACACGCCTTCTTTGATCAGCAGGCTGGCGCCACCGGGATTCTTTTCTTCACCGGGTTGAAAGATCAGTTTCACTGTTCCTTCCCATTCATCTTTCAGTTCATTCAATATTTTGGCAGCTCCCAGAAGACAGGTTGTATGCACATCATGACCACAGGCATGCATTACACCTTCGCGGGTGGATCTATAAGGAACATTGTTTTCCTCCTGGATGGGAAGTGCATCCATATCACCTCTTAAAGCAATGACTCTTTTATCAGGGTTCTTGCCTTTGATCAATCCGATAACGCCTGTAGTGGCTTTTGTTTCAAAAGGAATAGCCAGCTCCTGCAATTTTTGTTGAACGAAACGGGCTGTTTCAAACTCCTGGTAGCTTAATTCAGGATGTGCATGAAGGTGATGGCGTATATCAATAAACTCAGGAGCGTATTGCTTTGCGAGGGATTTGATCTTTTCTAGCATACAGCAAAATTACTGTTTGACAAACTAAAAACCCACCTGCAAACGCAAATGGGTTTTAATATATCCTGATGTCAAAAGGTTATAAATCCTCAAACCGGTTCTTTTCCGGCTTCAGTTCAATGATATCATTCATCACAAATACTCCTCTGGGGAAATAAGCATTCAGTTTCTGCTGATACATTTCAGCTTCCTTCCTGTCTTTAAAATTACCGGCCTTCAATTTATAGTAAGGGGATTGATGCCAGAGATAAGGCTTCAGCTCCGGGAAATAAGTATATACTTTCGTTTTTGCGGCGATCGCTTCTTCCCGGTTATTGGTGCTGATGATCAGTAAACGGAATCCCTTACCGGTTTTACGGGCATCGCGGCTGGTCACTTCATTGATCTCAGCCTGTTTGGTGACCAGCAATTCCAGCCGGGGGTCTTTATGAACAGTCACCTGGCCGCTGTCTACCGCTATGGTGGTATCCTGGGCATAAACAGCTAGCGAAAAGAGTGAACAAAGCAGGGTAAGCATTTTCTTCATGCGTTATTATTTCCAAATATCTTACCAAAACCGGAATCGTCGTTTCCCGGATGAGTAAAATGCAGGGTTTTTATGATTATTTAAATAAAAAGTCATGTGGCAGGATGAGCGGCAAACTTAATATCCGCCACCGGCGCCTGCAATATTTTCAACCGGATGCCAGGTAGTTTTTATTTCTTGTGTGTCTAAAATAAAATAAGGCGACTGTGCCTCACTGGCCAGCCAACCTATGTGGTCATAAAAAAAGACCCTTTTCAGGTTCAGCGCCGATTTCTCCCGCATCATTTTCTGCATATCAGAATCCTTTTCGCAATAAATGGTTGCATTCACGTCCATATGGTCTACAAACCAGGACGCGAGTTCGGAAGGTTTACCTGTCAGGATATTTACTACGCCACCGGGTAGATCTGAGGAGTTTAGCACTTCGGCAAAAGTGACAGCGCAGAGGGGTTTGGATTCGGATGCGAGCACTACACAGGTATTGCCACCGGCAATTACCGGGGCGATCACGGAAATAAGGCCAAGTAATGAGTCCTGCTGAGGAGCAATGATGGAAACAACGCCGGTTGGTTCAGGCACAGAGAAATTAAAATGCGAACTGGCAACGGGATTTACAGCGCTGAAGAGTTGCTGGTATTTATCGCACCAGCCGGCATAATAAATAAGCCGGTCAATAGCAAGGTCCACTTCTTTTTCCGCGTCAGCTCTTGAAGAATCCTGTTGCAACAGCTCTTCAATAAATTGAGCTCTTCTGCCTTCGAGCATTTCTGCCATGCGGTACAATATTTGGCTGCGGTTGAAAGCAGCTCTTCCACTCCAACCTCCGAATGCAGCACGGGCAGCTACTACCGCATTGCGGAAATCTTTACGGGAGCTTAAACACACATTAGCTAATTTCTTTCCCTCTTTGTTTACAGGAATATAATAACGTCCGGATTCAGTTCTGGGAAACTGGCCGCCGATGTATATTTTGTATGTCTTCAACACTTCGAGTCTTTTTGTTTCAATGGTACCGGTTCCATTACCGTTAGTATGTAATGAAGTGGTATGAACAGAAGTTTTTGACATATACTATTTATTAAAGAGTATTCAAATTGAATGTTTGCCTTCCCGTCTTCCCGCCTTACCGGTAAGCTTTTTTACCGGTAAGGCGGGAAGGGGTCGTTTATTATTGATTCGTTAAGTGTACATAGGGCATCAATCCATGTAATCCACCTTCTCTTCCAAACCCACTTTCCTTGTATCCTCCGAACGGTGAGGAAGGATCGAATTTGTTGAACGTGTTTGCCCAAACAACACCTGCACGCATTCTTTTTGTCATATTAAAGATCT
>CBHEUU010000090.1:0-10840 GCA_965990355.1 uncultured Chitinophagaceae bacterium | reverse complement strand
TAGAGTCTGTACAAACCTGGAATTGGCTGGACTATACTAGGAAGCATGTGGAGATATGGCAGTACCTGCTTGATAATAAGCTGTCCAAAAGCAATTATATCGATGGGTTAAATTCTTTGCTTTATTCCAGGAATAATGAAGTAATTATTGATAAAAAGTTTGCTGCTGCGAAAACAAAGGAATTGAAGAATGGCCAGTTTATGCAATTGTATTATAAAAATAAACGACAGTTTACTGAAAGCTATCGCGCTAAAGGCGTGAAGGGTATAGTTAGTTTAATTGCAAAAAAAATAGCTTACCGGCTGAAATAATGAGGCAGAGTAAAACAGGGGAAAATGTATTTTATGCTGCAGACTCACCCGTAGTGTTATTTATCTCTCCGCATGTTGACGGGTATGGTGCAGATCGCTCTTTGTTGAACAACGTGATCGTAATGCAGAGAGCCAATATCAAAGTTATGTTCCTGATCCCCCAGGAGGGAATGATTACGAGTTATTTCCGTGAACATGACATCCCGTATATTATACATCCTTTCAGGATGTGGACGCGTGGTAAAGGCATATGGCCTGTGAATATGATGAAGGCTATGATTAGGCTGGGGATCAACTTCTATTATGCAAAGAAAATAACCAGGCTGCTTCGCGGTAAAGCAATAAATATTGTGCACACGAATGACCTGATCACGCCTGTAGGTATTTTAGTGGCGCGGCAGTTAAAATGCAGACATGTTATGCATAGTCGAGCATTGCATCAGGAGTTTGGTATTCGTTTCGATTATGGAGAGAAGTATACCATCAATCTGGTTGATCGCCATTCTGACGCATTAATCTGCAATTCAGGTGCTGTGTATGAAAAATATGCGCCCGAAATGCGGCACGCAGTTCCAGCACTCATCAATAGTGCGATATTTTTCAGTGATTTGCTGTCACCGAAGAGTTATCCTGATGAAAAACCCATGGTGGATTTTCTATTTGTCGGTCGATATGAGCCGGCGAAAGACCCCTTTACGGCGGTCAAAGCGGCCAGGATATTGATTGACCAGGGATTTGTCAATTTCCGCATACACTTCTTTGGCAAAAGCAATCCATACTTTCCGGATTACTTAGGATCGATTACAGAATATGTGCGGGAGAATGGCTTGAACCAATATCTTTTGTTCAACGATTTTGATAAAGACATTGCGACAAAGATGCGTCAGTATGATGTATCTCTGTTTTGCTCACCGATAGAAGGGATCGCCCGTGTTATTGTTGAGTCAATGATCAGCGGACTTCCTGTAATCGGCACCAATTCAGGTTCAACGCCGGAACTCGTACAGGAAGATAAAACGGGCTACTTGTTTGAACCGAAAGATTCCGGCATACTTGCTGAAAAGATGAAGATCTTCATTTCAGACCGGAAAAGAATAAAAGAACTGGGCACAAATGCGTTTCAATCCGTCGGAAAGAATTTTTCTGCAGAGTATACGACTCAACAGATACTAGAAGTATATAGAAAAGCACTGGCAAACCGGTAAGGTCAAAGAGGACTTAACATTACAGCTAATCATGTGTTTTGAATAAAGGGATAGCAAAATTATTAGTGTGTTCCGGCTTTATGTCTGCACTGATCTGGAAAATTCCAGCAGGAGGAGGTGAGGTGAATATCAATTTTGCTCAATTGCTCGGCCTTTTCATTGCAGCAGCGGGCATAATGTGGGCAGTATACAAAAGGTATGACATTCCTTTTCTTTATACAGACAAATTATCGCTGCTTCTTTATGGTTATCTCGTATCAAATATATTTTCGTCTCTTTTTTTCTCGAGTCAACCTGCCAAAGCATTAAAGTCATGCATCGTAATCCTGGTTTATATCAATATTTACCAGGTGATGCGGTGGCTTATACAGAAAGGTGATGAAACAGCATCTATAAGATGGTTGAAAGTTGTCAGTTTTGCGTCATGTATTTTCGGATTCACCGCAATGATTGCTTCACTGGTGCTGGGTGGCTGGGAAAATATTGGCGTCTCGCTCGGGCATATCAGCGAAAATGCTCCATCCATCCGATCGCTTTCCTATGAACCGAATGTGTTTGCGATCATCACTTCTGTAATAGTTTGCCTGAACATTGCATCATATATAATGTTGCCGGAATCTGATGTCAAAGACCTGGGTATAATCCTTTTCATTTCACTGTGTATTCTATTTGCATATACGCGCTCAGCTTATGCTTCCCTTACGCTGGCATTTCTTATTATGCTGGGTGTTTCAGGCAAAATCACCATAAAAACGATGCGCTATGCTATTGTCGGTATTGTGGTGATAGGCGCATTAGGGATAATGCTTTCAAGCGATAATTTTTTAAAGCAGGCAGTACTGACACGTACAGTAAATATCGGCAATTTCGAGGAAGGCAGTGGTGTAGGCCGGGTCGCGACTTTTATGCTAGGATGGAGTGGTTTTGTCAGGAGCCCTGTGTTTGGAAACGGAACAATGATGGCTGAGACTGCGGATGTAAACATGTTTGGTGAATTACAGGAACTCATGGGCTCTCCAGGCTGGCTTTCTGGTTCATTTATTCAGTCCTTACACGATACGGGAATTGTTGGCGCTCTGATCATTCTTACTTTTTTCGTATCGATAATAAGGGCCAATTATTCTTGCTATAAAAACGAAGAAAATAAAGTACGCAAGTCAATCTTTCTTGGTTTTATGTCAGGCAATATCGTATTGGCGATCGCCTCACAGATCACATCTGTGCTTTGGATCGGTTTCCCATTTGTGTATTGGGCGATCAATATTTCAATGATCTCCTATTCAAAAAGGCAGATAGAAATCATTAACACTAACTAAATAATAATGGATCAACGTATCTGGATCGTAATTACGACCATCAATCATCCTACCCAGGCTATCAAAGATTTCTCCGTAAAGGCCAAAAGCGCAGGCTGGAATATTATAGTGGTTGGGGACACAAAAACACCTGCAGACTGGAATTGGAATAATTGCATTTATTTATCAGTTGAAAAACAACTGGAATTGTTTCCTACTGTTGCAAAAATGATACCGGTGAAACATTATTGCCGGAAAAATATCGGCTATCTATATGCAATTCAACAGGGAGCAACCATCATTATAGATACTGATGATGACAACCTTCCGTATGACAATTTTGCTCAAGAACTGGAAGAAAAAGTGCAGGGTAATGTTGTAGGTGACAGTCAATGGGTGAATATCTATAGTTATTATGCCGACAATACTATATGGCCAAGAGGGTTGCCTCTGGATTATATACATGTCAAAGGCAGTATCCTTGGTCAGCAAAATCTTAAATGTCCTGTTCAGCAATATCTCGCAGATAAGGATCCGGATGTGGATGCTATCTTCCGGCTCATCAATAAGCAGGATACTTATTTCAACAAAAATGCAGGAAGTTATATTATTGATAAAGGCACGTATGTCCCGTTCAATTCACAAAACACTATATTCTTCAAAGAGGTGTTCCCATTACTTTATCTGCCTTGTTTTGTGAGTTTCCGTATGACTGATATCTGGAGATCTTTTATAGTGCAACGGATATTGGATCATTTAAATTACAACCTTGTGTTTCATCCTCCAACTGTTTGGCAGGATAGAAATCAGCATGACTTAACAAAGGATTTCAACGATGAAGTGATCGGTTATCAGCGAAACAAAGATATCATCGATCATATTAAAAGTGTTGACCTTACTGGCTTGGATATGAAGAATGCCATCATCAGCATCTGGAAAGCCGTTCAATCGATTGGTATTATAACAGAGGAGGAAATGAAGATCGTGATGGAATGGCTGAAATATTTCTAAACTAAAATAATTCTTTTATCCACGCTGAATCTATCTGTTTCTGTATGAAAATTGTGATCTATGACCCACTGTATTCGAAGATCGGGCATTTCTCAAGGTACAATCGTTTCCTTGTTCAGCTTATCTGCAGTATTGACTTCATTACTGAAATCACTGTTATTGCTGAGCATAAAGAGCTGGAAGATCTGCAGAATGAATCGTCCAAAGTGAAAGTCGTATATGTGCCCGGGGATATGCATTCAATGCAGCAGAAACTAATGCAAGCGAAAGGTTTTGCAAAGCTTGGACTTTTGCGTAAATCATTTTCCAATTATCGCCGGATCATTTCAATGATCAATAAAAGTGATACGGATCTGGTTCTATTTGCATCAAGCGGACAATTAGGCTTCTGGCTGAGCGGTTTTCTGTTGAAGAAGCGATATGCCGTGTCTGCTATATCTATTAAATGGCTGTATAAGGGAAAAGGTTTTTTTCAACCGTTATATCATATTTACAGAAAGTTTTTGGCAGGCGCTAACCTCATTCTTTTCACAGAAGAAATGTATAAAACCAAGGCGGCTCTCGAAGGCCTGAAAGTATCAGAGGTATTTCCCGATCGGTACCTGGAGCCACTAGCAGAACATACAAAAGCTGATGCTGTAAATTCCAACATTCAGTTAGTGACAATCGGAACAATTTCGGCAATAAAAAACCCTCTTACTTTTCTTGAAGATTGGAAAGCTATCGACAAGCGGGTAACAGGAAAATTTGCTTACTGCGTTTACGGGAAAGTGATGGATGATTCTGCAGATGCAATACTCGAAGCAGTGCATGATTGCGAGAATGTTGTATTCAGGAATGATTATATATCTGCTGAAGAATACAATTCATTGATGAAAAAAGCAGATTTTGTTGTGATTCCCTATTCTTCAGATTACACTAAATATGCCACATCCGGAGTGATGTGGGATTGTTTCCAGGCCCAAAAGGCAATTCTTTGCCCGGATATTGAACCATTCCGTTACTACATTCAAGAATATGGCGTTGGATACTTATACACGCCCGGAAAACTGGAGACAACATTGAATAGGATGCAGGCAGAAAAAGATCGCTTCCGGGTGGAATTACCCGGTCAGTTTGCCCGGTTGATCGAGCAGGATTCGTTTGATAACATTAAAAGCAGACTGGAAAGCAGCCTCAAAAAATATTTTTCAATCACATGAATCGTCTTATAAATCTGGCCAAGCGAGGGATCAAGATTTTTTATGATCCCGAAACTGCATTCAAAAAACGTCTTGTCAGGCAGGGCGCTAAAATCGGGAACAACGTACAGATCGTTGACCAGTCGCGCTTACTTTATGAGCCATGGTACGCCGATCAGATTGAGTTAGCCGACCGTGTTGTGTTATCAGCTGGCGTAAGGTTGGTAAGCCATGATTCGTCATATTCAAATGTGTTTGGTGGTCAGCCGGTAAAGTTTGGAAAAATCAGGATAGGTACTAACACATACATAGGAGTGAACTCTATCATATTGTGTGGCGTAACTATTGGTGAAAATTGCATCATTGGTGCAGGCTCCGTAGTCAATAAGGATATACCAGACAATGTTATTGCGGCAGGTAATCCGGTAAAAGTGATCGGGTCAGTGATGGAAGGCCTGGAACGTTTTCGTAAAAAAATTGAAAACAATGTCAACAATCCTGATATACACTATATAGATTTTGGGGGAGGGTATGAGCAAATTTATAACAAGCATGGTCATAATACAACAGCAGTCATATTGAAAATCTACCGGGATTATTTTGATTCATTAAAGAAAGGAAAATGACGATCAATTCCTGAAAATTCCATAATGCAAAAAATACAATAAAACTCACTTGATGACTCCGACGCGATTTAAAGTATTGAAAAACTTCTTGTTCAAAAAAAGGAATGGAGTGACGGTTCCTGAGTTGTCGAAGTTCTTTTTTGCCCCTTCCTATGCTGCGAAAGCTAAACGGGTAATAGAACGACTGGAGCATGGTGAGGTCTACAATACCGTTTATTTCAGGGGCTTTGATAAACCATTATATTATCCTTCTTCATTTCCTTATAAATCAATGGAACAGGTGATTGGTGAGGCATTCTATGAGGATAACTGGCATTTCTATGAAGTTCCCGAAACAAGGGTATCTCCCACGGATATTGTCGTGGACTGTGGAGCTGCAGAAGGCCTTTTTAGCTTCTTGATCTCTTCTAGGTGTGAAAGACTCTATCTTATAGAACCTGTGAAGAAATTCTGTGATGCATTAGCTAAAACATTTGCGGGCCAGCAACATGTAGAAATACTCTCCATTGCTCTTTCAGACAGGACGGGGACAGCTGTTATAAGCGACAATAATATCTCTTCATCCCTTTCCGTAGCAGGGAATGGCAGTAAAGTAGAAGTGACAACATTAGACAAATTGTTTTTCGAAAAAAGACTACCGGTAAGCTATATTAAGATCGATCTTGAAGGTTATGATGTTTTAGCACTCGAAGGGGCTAAAGAACTGATCAAAGCAAATAAACCGAAGATTGCTGTTACGACCTATCACGCATACGAACACGCGGAACAAATAACGCAATTACTAAGATCACTCGTCCCTGAATATCAAATAAAAGTAAAAGGAATATTCCAGGAAACTGGAAGCCCGGTCATGCTACATGCATGGATAGCATAAATTCAGCTTACTTCTAATTATTATCAACAGAACAGGCTAGCGACACTATGAATATTGGGATAGATGCGAAGTGGTTTTTCAAGGGAAATCCAAGTGGGAAAGTTGTGGTGCAAAATCTGACCAGGGAGCTGCTTCGCATCGATCAGAAAAATCAGTATTATATTTTTCTGCGTCACGACGACAAGAATGAGTTTTTCCCATATTCTGCACCTAATGTGCACCTAGTGTATATATGGGCAAAGAATAACATGCTTTCGAATGTATTTGTGACGCCTTATTACGCTCGTAAATGGAAGATTGATGTTTTTCTGTACCAGTATTTTTCACCCTTTATTCGGTTTTCACGGTCAGTCGTTCTTATTCACGATGCGATTTTTGAAAGTCATCCTCATTTTTTTTCAAAAAAGGAACTTTTTTATTTTAAACGAATCCGCCTGCTTGCAAAAAAAGCAGATCGGATTGTAACCATTTCTGATAGCGAGAAAGAAAGATTAATACAGTACAAGTATGGAAGCCTGGAAAAAATAAAAGTCATACATCTCGGTGTTGCCGAAAAGTTTTCTCCGCGGATAGCTGCAACGGCAAAGCAGGATGTGATGAATAAGTACAATCTCAAAGGCAATTTTGTATTGTATGTAGGGCGGCTGAATCTCCGGAAAAACATCCATAACCTTATCAATGCTTTCCGGTTTGTTGAGGATAAGGATATTAAGCTTATCCTGGCTGGTGGATATGATTGGAAAATGTTCGATGTAAAGAAGTTTATCCAGGACAACGATTTGGAAGAACAGGTTAAGCTGCTTGGGTTTGTGGCAGATGGAGATCTGGCACCTTTGTATGCAGCAAGCGACATATTTTGCTTTGTATCCTATGATGAAGGGTTTGGTCTTCCTCCTCTTGAAGCCATGGCGTCTGGAGTTCCCGTTGTAGTGGCAAATAAGGGTTCATTGCCGGAAATTTGCCGAGAAGCCGGTACCTATGTTGATCCGGACCAGCCGGAATCGATTGCTGAGGCAATTAATAAGATATCACGTGATCCGGAACTGTCAGCCCAACTAAAAGAAGCAGGTGTACGCCGTGCCAGTGCATTTACCTGGGAAGAAAGTGCGAGAAAATATTTAAACCTGTTTGAAGAAGTGGTCAGGGGTAAATAGACAGACCCATTATTATTGCCGGAGTAAGTGTATGTATAGTTTTTGGAATTCAACAATGCTCATAAGGAAAGAGGAATTCATATAAAGGGAAATCAAGGAATGAAAATCGCAATAATCGGATCAAGGGGCTATCCTTATGTATACAGCGGTTATGAAACTTTTGTGTCAGAGGTAGCACCACGCCTGGTAAAAGAAGGAGTGGAAGTGCATGTGTATTGCCATAAGCAACTTTTTAAGCAAAGACCGAAAGAAGTAAATGGTGTCCGTTTGCATTATTGTACATCGATCAGGACCAAAAGTCTTAGTCAATGGTCTCATTCGTTCCTGGCTACCTGGCATGCTGTAAGACAGGACTATGATGTATTGCTGTATGTTAATTCTTCAAACGGAATATTCGGTGTGATGACGAAAGCTTTCCGGAAAAAGACAGCGATCAATGTTGATGGTCTGGAATGGTTAAGGCCTAAGTGGAAGGGCCTTGGCAGTAAGGTTTTTTACTTTGCTTCCAAAATGGCTACACGCTGGATGGACAAGATTATTACGGATGCGGAAGCAATGAGGGAGGTGTATCTGCAAGAATTTAAAACCGATTCGACCGTAATCGCTTATGGAGCTAATATCCGTTATTCCAAACAACCTGAACTGGTCAGTAAATGGAAACTCGAGACCAATGATTATTATCTGATCGTCGGGCGGTTGATACCTGATAATAACGCTTTGCTGATTTTACAGGAATTTATCCGTTCCAACACCAAAAGGAAGCTGGTGATAGTTGGTGATGTACCTTATACAGATGAATATGCGATAAACATAAAAAAGATTCAGGATCCCAGGGTACTGTTTACTGGTTATGTTAATAATCCAGATGAACTGGCAGAACTTTACCATAATTGCTTTGCTTACTTTCATGGCCATGAATACGGAGGAACCAACCCAACCTTGCTGAAAGCCCTGGCCTATGGGTGTGCTGTCATTGCATTGGATACAAAATTTAGCCGGGAAGTATTGAAGAATGATGAATTCGGGCTTTATTTCGATAAAACGGCGGAGAATCTAAGCAATTTGTTAGATAAAATAGAACAAGAGCCTTCAGCTTTAGAAGGGTATAAACAAATATCCAGAAAAAGAATTACTGAGTTTTATACATGGGAGAAAATAACGCTGCAATATTATGATCTTTTCAAGGCTTTAAATAGAAATAAATATTAATATAAATAATTTTTAAACTTAAATATAATTACTTAAGAAACAAAGTAATTATATCTTAAAAGCAACGTTTTATTGCTTTATATTGTCACCATCCTGATTTTAAAATCCATTCGGCCTAAACCCTCTCAACCTTAACTTATGCAAAGGATAAATAATCCTTCTACCCGCGTCAAGATCACTGCTGATTTCGTATTCTTAGGATTGATTATATTTTTAATACAAATCAGGTTTTTTCCTGAGACGGAAATTTTTTCCAGTTCAAGGCTTATTGTTATTTTTTTCAGCTTGGGCTGTTGGTTCATATCCGGCAGGGCAATGGGTCTATACAAGGATTTCAGGGCGATCCCTTTTTCTTATGAATGGACCGTTTTCCTGAAAACACTGATTATCTATTCATTACTTGTTTCTTTCATTTTTTCGCAAATAATAAAGGATTATCCATTTGAACTCTCACAATTGATCTTTCAGTTTGCGCTTATTTTCATAGTAATACCTATTCAAAAACTAGTTATCAGGGTTATGTTCAAGCGGCTGAGAAACAGTAAGCAAATGAGGCGGAAAGTACTGATCGTTGGTGCCGGAGACTCGGGGATGAACTTTTATCAGCATTATGTGAAAGACAATCATTATGGCTATGCCCTTACGGGCTTTATAGACGACACCATTAATCCTTCTTTGAACGGTCATTACCTTGGCAAAACATCGGATATTGATAAAATTATTGCTACACATGATCTCGATGATATTATTGTTGCCATGCCGATTAACGATGAGTCGCAGTTGGAAATGATAGTAACAGCCGGCGAAAGAGAAGGTAAACGTGTAAAAATCATCCCTCACTACCAGCGATTCAGTACTGGCAGAATTCACGTAGGCACACTAGGCACACTTCCGATTATTACGCTGCGTTCCCTGCCATTGGATGTCACAGACAACAAGCTATATAAAAGAATATTTGACATTGGATTTTCATTTCTTGTTATTGTATTGATTCTTAGCTGGGTAATACCAATTATCAGCCTGATTATTAAATTAACCTCCAAGGGGCCGATTTTCTTTAAGCAGGAGCGTTGGGGCCTCAACAATAAACCGATTGTCTGTTATAAATTTCGCACAATGGTGCCGACCAGTAAAGACACAGATGATGCAGGGAATTACCAACAAGCGAAAATGAATGACCCTCGAGTTACCAGGATTGGCGGATTTCTGCGCAAAACGAGCCTGGATGAACTTCCTCAGTTCTTCAACGTATTTCTTGGATCTATGTCTGTGGTTGGACCTAGGCCACATCCAGTGCCATTAAGTATCCTGTCTAAAGACAGTATAGAAAACTATATGATGCGTCATTGGGTGAAACCTGGAATTACTGGCTGGGCGCAGGTGAATGGCTATCGTGGAGAGACCCGTAAACCCTATCTGATGCAAAAAAGGGTTGAGTTTGATGTGTGGTATATGGAAAACTGGACTTTCTGGCTCGATCTTCAGATCATTCTTCAGACACTCGTCAATATCGTCAAAACCGAAAAGAACGCGTACTAATTTTAGCAGTACTAAACTGCAAATCCAATGCTGATATGATTAACACCTTTGTCAGGCAATCGTTTGCCTTTATCTTGTTGTTTGCTTCTTATTCAGGTATCTCCCAAAGTCTTCCCGTTGGCACCCCATTCCTCGAAGAAACAATGCGCCGCCTGCAAATAACAGGCGCCAGCAACACCAATACATCATTTTCCATCCGTCCGGTATTTGCCTATAATGACGGCGATATTGATTCTCTTTATAATCCCCAGAACTGGCTTAATAGTGCCGCCAAGCCCACTCGCCTGTCTTATGCGAAAGGCAAGGGCAGCCTTGTCTTCCTGCCTGCGACCATCACCCAACAATACAACTCCCACCACCCTTACGGCTGGAACGATGGCTCCATGATCCAGGCCAAAGGCTATCAGGCACAGGCTTCAGTAGGAATATACACCA
>CBHEUU010000089.1:0-10863 GCA_965990355.1 uncultured Chitinophagaceae bacterium | reverse complement strand
CGGAAATTCAAAGGCATGATACATTATCATCGCCCGGCATCAGATACACCAATTGAAATAATCGAAGCTTATAAAAAATTTATTCGAGATTACAAAATTAAAAGCGTTATCCGGACAGAATATACTCCCGGCTCTATTGAGAAAGGTTATGTATACTTCACCATCAATAATGCCGAACTATGGCAAATGTTGAAAGACGCCAAAGCCAAGGGCTTTAAATTGGGTAAGGATGTAGGCATACTTTCCCATAATGATGAAGTGGTAAAGGAAATTATTTTTGATGGCATTACTACTTATTCTACAGACTTTGCCAGGATGGCCGAAAAAGCGGCCGACTTTGTTTTAAAAAGAAAAAAAATACAGGAGGTCATTCCAACCGTTTTATTGCGCAGGGGTTCATTATGATTACTTGCTTATGAATTTTACCATCCTTCTAAGTTTTCTGGCTGTTACGGTTGCTGCCGCCTTAATATCCATTTATGCAACCAGGAAGCAGCATACTAAAACTCCGATCAGCTATTACCTCGGCAACCGGAGTTTTGGCTTTTGGATGATAGGGAGTTCATTGTTTCTCACCAACATGAGCGCTAATCAGTTTATTGGTGAAAATGAATTTGTATACACCACCAACATGTCGGTAATGGCATGGGGCATGAGTTCCATACTGGCGATGCTGATCGTGGCAGAATTCCTGATGCCGGTGTATCTGCGGATCGGTGCCGTGACTACACCTGATTTCCTGGCAAAAAGATTTGATGCACAAACCCAGCGCATCGTGTCGGTTATTTTTCTGCTGGGATATTTTGTGAACCTGATACCTTCTGTATTGTATGGGTGCGCTGTAGCGATCAATGGTATATTTCATATTGATACGTGGTTGGGGTTAAGTTATTTTTCAACTATCAGGATACTGGTGGCGGTAGTGGGTACTGTAGGTTGCCTGTACACTGTGCTGGGTGGACTCAGAGCCATTACCATTACAGATATGGTGCAGGGTGTAGGGATGCTTATCGCCGGGATATTTATTGTATGGTTTGGATTCCGTTACCTTGGCGATGGCAGCGTAGTGAATGGAATTGAAAAACTGACGCTGACCCATCGTGATCACCTTAATGCTATAGGTGGCCCGAAAGATGTGTTGCCATTCGGAACGCTTTTTACAGGCATGCTGCTGATCAATATTTACTATTGGGGCATGGAGCAATATATTGTGCAAGAAGCATTGGCATCAAAAAACCTGGCCGAGAGCCAGAAAGGTATTTCACTTGCCTGCGTGGGAAAACTTATTGCACCGTTATTGCTGAATGTTCCCGGTTTAATAGCCGTTCATTTGTATCCTCACCTGGATAACACAGCTACTGCTTTTCCCAGAATGGTGAGTGATATACTTCCTCCTGTATTGATCGGACTGGTAGCTGCGATTGTATTTGGTGGGGCGCTCAGCACTTTCAATGCGGGCCTTAACAGTACCGGCACTTTGTTCACCATGAATTTGTATAAACCCTGGCTGGAACGGAATGGCAGTGCGGCGGACGAGAAAAAACTGATCAGGAATGGAAAACTGTTGCAGGTCAGCATAACGGTTGTTGCTATTTTTTTCTCTCCATATATCATGTATTTCGATGGAGGGTTCTACAATTATCTTCAGAAAGTGTCCAGCTTTTTCAGTGTGCCGGTGTTTACCATTATGGTGGTAGGACTACTTACAAAGCGGGTGCCGCCAATAGCCGCTAAAATAGGGATCGCTTTTTTCGTTACTGTTTATACAGCCACCCAATTCCTTTTTGATACAGGATTACATTACCTGCATGTACTGGCTTTGCTGTTCGTAATTACAACCCTGATCATGCTGGCAGTGGGTCGGTGGCGGCCACTTGAAACACCATTCACCCTTGGTGCACAGTCTGCAGTCAGCCTTGAACCCTGGAAGAACCGGCGCTGGTATTTTGTGGCGCTGATCTTATTGATGATTGGAATGTTTGTTTTGTTTTCCCCTGCAGGAATAGCTGATTAATTTTAAAAACTAACTTTTATGTGTGCTTTGCCTTTACGTTCATTATTACAAAAGAAAAGCAGGATCATCCTGTTCATCTCGTTCTTCCTGGCCGGAATTCAAACAGGCTTTTCCCAAAAGAACATTCTTATAATACCGCTTAATACCAAAACCAGGATACAGTATGATCTGCAGAAAGGTTGTTTTTCATTAACCTGGAATGGAAAAACGGTTATAAAGGATGCTTATGCTGCCTGCAAGACAGATGAAATGATGGAGAGCAGGTCGGCTGGCAATGCAAGCTACCGCGTATCAAATGCGCGTACAGCATTTGGACCTGCCAAACTGTATACGATCAGCTTTGCCGGGCAAAAAAATCTTCAGCAATTATTTTATGTATTTGATAATAAGAATTATTGCATCACTCAGCTTAAACTGACAGGAATGGAGAGGTCAGCTGGATATATGGCTCCGCTGGTGTCAGACAACCTGTTGCTGGATGAGCCAGGGGATAACCGTGCCTTATATGTGCCGTTTGACAATGATATGTGGGCCCGCTACAACGCCACTCCATTGGCTGATGCAAATTTTAAAAGCAGCGAACTGACCACCATTTATAATACAGCAAACAATAAAGGAATTGTGATCGGTTCCCTGGAGCAGGATGTATGGAAAAGCGGAATTGCCATAAAGGGTAGAAACGGAACGGAACTGTCTGAGCTTGCTGCTTTTGCGGGATTTGCAGACAGTACAGTAACACATGATAAAATACCTCATGGCCGGGTGCTGCCCGTGAAAGGTGTGATAAGTTCACCTCAAATGATGATTGGCTGCTTTGCCGACTGGAGGGATGGATTGGAAACATTTGCAAAGCTCAACAGCAGCATTCATCCGCGCAGTATTAATAAATGGAAATCGCCGACACCTATGGGTTGGAACAGTTGGGGTGTGCTTCAAACCAAGCTCAATTTTGAAAAAGCAATATCTGTCATTGATTTCTTTGCAGACTCATGCAGCCAGTTCCGTACTGCTGATAATACACTGTTCATTGATCTCGATGCATTCTGGGATAATATGACGCCGGGAGGCCTTGATGGTGACGTGAGCAAACTAAAAGCATTTACAGATCATTGCAGGAAGAAAGGATTTAAGCCAGGCATCTACTGGACGCCTTTTGCTGATTGGGGAAAATCGGATAACAAAATAGAAGGAGCAGGAAACTACACGTATGGCCAGGTATGGACAACCCAAAACGGCAAGATGCTGGATATAGATGGCGGACGTGCCATGGACCCCACGCATCCGGCCACACAGCAAAGAATAGTGCACACTATTAACCGGATGAAGCAGCTCGGCTTTGAAATGATCAAAATTGATTTTCTCGGGCACGGAGCGCAGGAGGCGGATAAGTTTTATGATAAGACAGTTACTACAGGTATGCAGGCATTTAAAAAAGGTATGCAGTTCCTGGATAGTGTGCTCGATGGTAAGATGCTGGTATATGCAGCTATCTCACCCAATCTTGCCACAGCACGTTATGTTCATGCAAGACGGATCGCTTGTGATGCTTTCAGTAATATGGACCACACAGAGTATACGTTGAACAGTACAGGATATGGTTGGTGGCAAACGTATTTGTATGACTATATGGATGCAGATCATGTTGTGTTTGCTTCAGAGGCAGATGGTGTAAATCGTGCAAGGCTGGGAGCGGCATTGGTGACAGGAACACTTATTACCGGGGATGATTTTTCATCGGCAGGCAAATGGACAGGTACGGCAAAACGTTTATTGCAGAACAAAGATCTCCTGCATGTAATCAAAGATGGCAGAAGCTTCCGGCCAGTAAAAGGAAATACGGGGAACAGGGGAGTGGAAATGTTTTACAAGAAAATGGACGGGAAATTATATATCGCTTTCTTCAATTATTCAGATACATCACGGACTGTAGCAATGCCTTCAGACTTGCAATCAGCCAAAGCAAAAAGGCTGGCAATAAAAGAATTGTTCTCCGGACAAATATCCGGGCAGGCTGGCGCTGTTGATCTTTCCGTAGCACCGCATGATGCAGGCCTCTTTCTCATTGAGTATAAATAGGGCTTAAAAGAGGAATAATTTTTTTTGGAGGTGAGGAAATATTTTCTATTTTAGTGGTATAGTATAGTATAGTATAGGTGGATCATTTTTCAGATGTAAACCCTTGCTGTATTATCCGCACAGATTATTGCTGTGTATATCAAAACAACAATTGCTTATATATGACTATCCGATTAGCTTGCTTGCGAAGCGGGAGACGCCTGCCTGTTTGTCTCCCTGTTCTTCTATTTATCTCTTTATTCTTCCTTTCTTTTTATCAGCCATTATTTGCACAAAACTCAACCAATGGGTTGAGAGGAGTAATAATGGACAGCATTACACGATTGCCGATCAATGGCGTGTCGGTAGTGATCAAGGGTACCAAACAAGGAACCAGTACAGATAAGGAAGGATCTTTTGTACTGGATATTTCAGCTTCACAGGCCATGCTGGAATTTTCCTATGTCGGTTACCGCCCCAGGGAAATGATGGTGCAGAAAGGAGAAATGGTAACGGTTATCCTGGCTCCTGTTATTGATACTTCAGGAGCTGTTGTTGTAACTGCATTCGGCCGCAGGGAAAGGAGGGAGGCTATGGTCGGTTCCGTAACAACGGTGCAACCCGGAGAGTTGAAAATCCCTGCCAGCAATCTTACCAATGCGCTTGCAGGAAAAATAGCCGGTGTCATTTCTTTCCAGCGAAGCGGCCAGCCCGGTTTGGATAATTCATCTTTCTTTATCCGTGGTGTTACAACTCTGGGATACAGCAACAGCCCACTTATCCTGATCGACAATATTGAACTTACTGCAAGTGACCTGGCAAGACTGCAGGTTGATGATATCGCCAGCTTTTCCATTTTAAAAGATGCGAGTGCTGCAGCTTTATACGGAGCAAGAGGTGCAAATGGAGTGATACTGGTTACAACAAAGGAAGGCAAAGCTGGCAAGGCCAAGATCGATATAAGACTTGAATCGGCCATTTCCAGTCCCACCAAAAGCATCAAACTTGCCGATCCTATTACTTATATGCGCACTTACAATGAAGCGCTTATTACCCGCGATCCGCTCGCTACTCCATTCTACAGCCCAAACAAGATCATTGGCACACAAAAAACACTTGCTGGTGAAAAGGGGATCACACCTTACATCTACCCCGCAGTGGATTGGATGAAAGAAATATTTAAAGAAAATACAAGTACCAGGCGGGCTAACTTCAGCGTAAGCGGCGGCAACAGTCTTGCAAAATATTATGTGGCCGGATCTTATTCAAGGGATAATGGAATACTGCAGGTGAATCCGGTTAATAATTTCAACTCCAGTATGCGGTTTGAGAATTATCAGCTGCGGGCCAACACAAGTATCAAAGCAACTTCCACCACCGAAGTAGGTGTCAGGTTGTGGGGTAATTTTAATGATTATACCGGTCCTATCAGTAATCAGGGTGGAGGTTTCGCCACTGATCTTTATTCGCAGGTATTGCATTCCAACCCCGTTGCATTTCCTGCTTATTATTTGCCTGATAGTGCCAACCGCAATACACAGCATATTCTCTTTGGCAATGCAATCAATCAATCAGGCAGCCTGCAAGCGAACCCTTACGCTTCATTGATGTATGGCTATAAAAGTTTTTCTGAATCGAGAATGTCAGCCCAGTTTGAACTGAATCAGAACCTGAAGTTTATTACACCTGGTCTTACTTTCTTTGGGATGTTCAGCACAAACAGGTATTCCTATTTCGATGTCAGCCGTAATTATCTGCCATTCTATTATGATATGCAGAGCTTCGATGAACAGACCGGTGAATATAATCTCCGGTGGCTGAACTCTGCGCCCGGTGCTGCAAGGGAATACCTCGGATACCAGGAAGGCCCCAAATACCTGAACACTTATTTATACCTGCTTGGCCGGATTGACTACAGCAGAAGTTTTGGAGCGCATACTGTAGGTGGTTCATTGGTTGGTACACGCCAGCAAACCTTAAGTGGAAATGCAGGAAGCCTGCAGGCTTCATTACCCAACCGTAACCTGGGTTTATCCGGAAGGGCCAGTTATTCTTATGACAACAGGTATTTCGCGGAGTTTAACTTCGGTTACAATGGTTCAGAAAAATTTGCTCCGCAAAACCGTTTTGGTTTCTTTCCCACTATTGGTGCAGGATGGGTTGTATCTAACGAAAAATTCTGGGATGGAGCCATAAGCAAAGTGATCACACGCCTGAAATTCCGCGGCAGCTTTGGTTTGGTGGGTAATGACGCTATCGGAGATCCCAATTCACAACGCTTCTTCTATTTATCCAACGTAGCGCCCAATGGCGGGCCATCTGCAACATTTGGTACCAACAACTCGGTAACAATGAATGGAACAGCGATCTATGCTTATCCTAATCCGGGTGTGACCTGGGAAACTTCGCGCAAAACCAATCTGGCTGCTGAAATCACTTTCTTCAAGAGCCTGAATGTAACGGCAGAAGTATATAAAGAAGACCGTTACGATATCCTGATTCAGCGCGGGTACATCCCCGTTACAGTGGGTATCGAAAATACTGCATTGAATAATCTTCGCTCCAATCTTGGAAAAGCAACGTCCGAAGGCATTGATCTCAATGTGAATTACAGGAAGGATTTCAAATCAGGTTTATGGGTTTCTGTATTGGGCAACCTGACCATTACGCGTAACAAAGCGGTTTACCTCGAAGAACCTGAATATCCCAATGCATGGAGCTTCAGGACCGGCAGGATGATCAACCAGCCATTCGGCTATATTGCAGAGCGTTTGTTTGTGGATGATAAAGAAGCGCGGAACTCTCCTTCGCAAAACTTTGGCGATAATCTCCCGATGGGTGGCGATATCAAGTACAGGGACGTAAATAAGGATGGAGTAATCAACCAGGATGATATGGTACCGATAGGCCTGCCTTCCACTCCGCAGATCATTTATGGTTTTGGTTTTTCAGTTGGGTATAAGAATGTTGATTTCAATGCATTCTTCCAGGGCTCTGCCAGGTCATCTTTCTTCATTGATCCAACAGGCCGCACTGATTTTACCTATGGAATTTTTGGAACAGCTCCCTTCGTTAATAATGCGCAGATACTTCAGGCTTATGCAGAAGACCATTGGTCAGAAGAAAATCAGAACCTGTACGCATTATGGCCAAGGCTTTCTGTATATGATATACAAAATAATCAGCAGCCCAGCACATGGTGGTTGCGCGATGGAAGTTTTATACGCCTGAAATCAGTAGAAGCAGGTTATACTTTTCCCAGGAAATGGAGCAGCAAAATATATATGGAGAATGTACGCCTTTACTTCAGTGGTTTGAATCTGCTAACCTTCAGCAAATTCAAACTATGGGATCCTGAGCTGGCTGGTAATGGGTTTGCTTACCCGGTACAGAAAGTATTTAACCTCGGATTGAAGTTTAGTTTTTAATTCTAATAAAAAATATACTGATGAAAATCATTATAAAAATATTGATGGCGGGTTATAGCCTTGTTCTTTTTTCAGGCTGTAAAAAATACCTGGATGTAACGCCCGACAACATTGCTACTTTGAATAGTTCATTCAGCAATGCAAACGAAGCCCAGGCTTATTTGTTTGGCTGCTATTCAAACCTCCAGGGCCTTGCAAACGTAACAAGGAACGCAGGCTTCACTGCTTCCGGAGAAATTTTATTTCCGATAAACCTGCAGGACCAAACCACTCTTGGAGGTAAAGGTGGTGATGCCGGTTTTGACCTGATGCGTGGTTTACAAAACAGTCTTAATCCCCTGCATAATTATTGGGACGGCTATAATATGGGACTCAAGCTTTGGGAATCTATCCGGATGTGTAATACTTTCCTGGATAATATTCATCTGCCACTGGACGTGCAACCTTTTGACAGAAAGAGATGGTCGGCCGAAGCAAAATTCCTGAAAGCCTATTATCATTATTGG
Source organism: uncultured Chitinophagaceae bacterium (assembly GCA_965990355.1). GTDB lineage: Bacteria > Bacteroidota > Bacteroidia > Chitinophagales > Chitinophagaceae > Terrimonas_A. Next base: position 2,860 of record CBHEUU010000089.1, on the reverse strand, counting down.
TTGATCAGGATGTATGGTGCCATTCCTATTGCAGATGTGGCCATTCCTATTGATGCGAGCTCTGAAGAAGTGCGTCAGAAGCAACAAACAGTTGATTCATGTTTTAATTATGTGGTGAAAACCCTGGATGAAGCGATAGTTGATCTGCCTCCTGCAATTCAGAATGCTGCTGCCGAGGCTGGAAGGATCACGGCAACCATTGCTTTGGCTGTAAAAGCAGAAGTGCTGACCACGCAAGCCAGCCCGCTGTTCAATGGCAATCCTGATTATGCATCATTTAAAAACAAAGATGGTCAACCCATTTTTTCTCAAACAGCTGATCCGGCCAAATGGCAGAAAGCTGCGAACGCTTGTAAAACTGCTATTGATGCTGCAGTGGCAGCCGGTGCAAAACCTTATGAACTCAGGATATTGGGAAATATAGTCAATATGTCTGATCAAACCCGTCAACTGCTCACTTTACAAGGGGCATTTGTAGATGGATGGAATCCTGAACAGGTTTGGACACTCAATCCTTATTTTGGATGGCAATATATGGCTATGCCAAGGGTAACGGCGGAAGCTGCTGCGAATGTGTTTGCTGTATATTCCAATTTCTCAGTGCCTATTGGTGAGTCAGAGCTTTTCTATAGCAAAAATGGTGTGCCTATTAATGAAGATAAGAACTGGGATTATGCCGGACGTTACCAGTTAAAAGTGGGGGATGAAGCACACAAATATTATATCAAACAGGATTATACAACTGTCAAAGGAAATTTTGAACGTGAGCCCCGGTATTATTCATCCGTTTCTTTTGATGGTGCTACCTGGTTTGGTTCCGGTAATACCAATGACAACAATCCCAATTACGTAAACGCTGTTAACGGATATGCTTCACCCCCCGATCGTTTACGATATAATGCAACGGGATACTGGCCCAAGAAGCTGACGCATTACCAGTCGGTACCAGGACAGAACACTGTATGGCAATCGTATCCCTGGACTTTTATCCGTTTATCCGGATTATGGTTGTTGTATGCAGAGTGTTTGAATGAAGTGTCCGGGCCAACTGCAGAAGTTTATTCATGGGTTGACAAGGTAAGGCAAAGAGCCGGCTTGCCGGGTGTGGTGAATGCATGGGCGCAATATTCAAGAAATCCATCCAAGCCTGCTACAAAAGAAGGACTTCGCCAGATCATTCACCAGGAAAGGAGGATCGAACTTGCTTTTGAAGGACAGGCGGGTTGGGATCTCCGCCGTTGGAAAGAGCTGCAGACAGTGCTGGCGACTCCTTTCCAGGGCTGGACTGTTTTCAACAGAACGGTTGCCGGCTATTACCAGTTAAGTACCGTGTATCAACCTGTTTTTGGTTTAAGAGATTATCTGTTCCCTATACAGGCGTATGATCTTATTACCAATCCTAATCTTGTTCAAACTCCTTATTGGTAAACCTAATTGCGAATTGCTTAATATATGATCATGACAAATCAATATAAAAAACTACTGTTTACGGTCCTGCCTGCTTTGTGTATCGTTTGTGTGCTCTCCTGCAGTAAGATCTCCGATTACAAAGAGGTTGTATCTACAGATATGACCAAGCCTGGTCCTGTTACGAATGTGCAGGTAACAAATGGGCCAGGTGCGGCTGTGATCACTTATGATCTTCCGGTTTCTGAGAACATTTTGTATGTGCAGGCCAATTACATGATAAATGATAAAGTAAGCCGTCAAACAAAATCTTCTTACTATTCTGATACTATCATCGTAAATGGTTTTGAGAAAAGCCAGGACTATAAAGTGGTATTATATACGGTAAGCAGGGCCAATGTATTTTCTGATTCAGTAGTGGTGACTGTGCATCCGGACGTACCCGCCTACTTGAAAGCCTTCCCGACCATTGTAGTGAAACCTGATTTTGGAGGTATCAATATTAACGCCCTGAACCTGGGGAAAGCTAATCTTGGCATCATTACCATTGCAAAGGATCCCATAACAAAACAATACGAGATCATCAATCAAAATTATACAAACCTTGATACGATCTCTTATAGCCTCCGTGGCTATGATACGATCCCGAAAGAGTTTGGTATTTATATTACTGACCAGTGGGGAAATATATCCGACACTTTGCTGACCACCATCAAACCTATTTTTGAAACGCAGATGGATAAATCAAAGTTCAGTGCTTATGTATTGCAGACTGATGTGCATACTGGTTTTGGTTGGGAGATCCAGAATTTATGGAATGGCAATACAGGTTCACCGGGATATCATACAGAACAACCGATACTGCCATTGGTGTGGCCGGCTGTTATTACTTTTGATATGGGGCAGGTGTCCAAGCTCAGCCGCTACACCATCTGGAACCGTGGTATAGATGGTAGCGGTAACTGGCTTTGGCAGGCTGGTGCTCCACTCACCTGGACTTTATGGGGAAGGGAATCTTCACCTGTTGATGAAACATTGTCAAGTGGTGCAGGTTCACCAGGAGTAGGGGAAACATCTCCTAATGGCTGGATCAATCTTGGTACTTTCAGGCTTCCGGCCAAACCATCTGGCCTTCCCAATCCACAGTACACAAATGCTGACCTTGACTTCTGGAATGCTGGTTTCAGCTTCAATTTCTCCCTTGATCTTCCGAAGGTGAGGTATATGCGTTTTCAGTGCCTGGAAAATGTTTCGCTTACCAACAACTTCTTTAACATAGCAGAATTGACTTTCTGGGGAGATCCCAGATAACCATAAAAAAATTATCATGCGCAGAAATAATTCATACTGGCTTTGGATCACAGGTCTTTGCTGCCTGTTTGCCTGCTCGCAAAAACCGGATGATTTTAAAGAATTCCTGGATGGGCAGGAGATAAAATATCCCGGAGCTATC
>CBHEUU010000088.1:0-10870 GCA_965990355.1 uncultured Chitinophagaceae bacterium | reverse complement strand
GAAATGTTCAATCGCATGAAAACCCGCGATCAGCAGGCAATTGATGAAGCAAAGAATGGTTGGTGGACTGCTTCCATGAAAGGACATGAAAACCGGATCGCGTGGTGGCGCGAAGCAAAATTTGGGATGTTCATTCATTGGGGCATTTATTCTTTACCCGGAGGTGAATGGAAGGGTAAAAAGGTAAGTGGTTATGCAGAACACCTGATGCGCAAAGAGAAAATATCAAGGGCTGATTATACCAAGCTGGCACATGAGTTCAATCCTACAAAATTTAATGCTGAAGAATGGATACTGAATGCGAAGAATGCAGGAATGAAATATTTCATTATCACGGCCAAGCATCATGATGGATTTGCCATGTTTGATTCAAAGAAGGGTGAGTTTACTATCACCCGGCAAACTCCTTTTAAAAGAGATCCGATGGCCGAACTGGCTGCTGCGGCAAAAAAACATCAAATGAAATTCGGGTTTTATTATTCGCATGCATTTGATTGGGAGCATCCTGATGCTCCGGGGAATGATTGGGAATATAACAATCCCGGTGGTGATAAATTAATAGGAGGTGCCAATTGGTATGATACACATCCCGAATGGATCCCCAAAGCTTCAAAGTATGTTGACGAAAAAGCAATTCCACAAATAAAAGAACTGATTGAGAAGTATCATCCCGATATACTTTGGTTTGATACACCGCAAAAGCTACCCTTATCTGAAAACATACGGATATTAAAAGCCATCCGCGAAGCTGATCCGGACATCGTGGTCAATGGCAGGCTGGTTCGTAGTGCAGGAGCAAATTTTGGTGATTATAAAAATACGGCAGACAGGCCTGCAGAATTCTTCCCTGTTACCGGCGATTGGGAAGCTATCCCGACTACCAATGAAAGCTATGGTTATCATAAATACGATGATAGTCATAAACCGGTAAGCCACTTCATTCAATTGCTCGCAAGTGCCGCTTCGCGCGGAGGCAACCTGCTGATGAATATAGGGCCTAAAGGAGACGGAACATTCGACGAAAAAGATGCGGCTATCTTAAAAGGGATTGGCGACTGGATGAAAAAAAATGGCGAATCCGTTTATGGAACGCAGGCAGGACCCCTACCGTTGCACAATTGGGGCGTATCAACACAAAAAAGAAATAAGATTTACCTGCATGTTTTTAACTGGCCTGCTAACGGAAAGCTTTATGTCGGTGGGCTTCTTACGAAAATAAACAAAGCATATTTCCTTTCAGGAACAGAACAACAGCTTAAACCGAGCTACCTACCTTCAGGAGATTTTTTCTTACAGGTATCCCCAGACGCACCGGATACTGTAAACACAGTAATCGTACTTGAATATAATGGAAAGCTTGATATAAGTCCTGACAGGTTTATTTCACCAGGCACTGCTATGAACCGTCTTCTCGCTTTTGATGCCATACAAACCGGGAAAGGTTTTTCATTTGGAGATGGTAAAACAAACAGGTATTTCGTGGAAGGCTGGAAAACTAAGGAACAGTTTTTACAATGGAAATTCCGCACCATCGCTCCAGCAACATTTAAGATGATGATCAAATACCTCGCACCTGCAGAAACAAGTGGCGGCTCGTATAAGATCATCATAGAGAACTTATATCAATCAGATCATAACGTGACGACAGAAGCTAAGCCAACCACGGTGATCACTGAAGAATTGGAAAATATAAAATTACCAGCTGGCTCGTTCAGTTTAAAAATCATACCAGTTACTATTACCAAACAGGAATTAATGAAATTACTGGAAATCCAATTGATCCCAATAGATAAAAAAGATTGATATGAATAAAAAACTCTTGATAATTTTTGCAGCGCTTCTGGGTAGTATGAGCCTTTGCCATACGCAACCCATTTCAACAGATAAAGTTTTTGTTAACGCAGAATCCCAAACTTCTTTATTGTTGAAAGAAGCACAGAAAGAAGAAACACCAGAGGGACAGTTTTCACCCCGGACAATTTCTCCTGATGGCAAATTACGCCTCGTAGCATCGCGTGACTGGACTTCTGGATTTTTCCCAGGGGTGCTGTGGTTTTTATATGAATACACCGGAAAAGATGAATGGAAAAAACTGGCTGAAGCTTACACTGCAAGGATTGAGAAAGAAAAGATGAATGGAACCACTCATGATATGGGGTTCAAAATCTATTGCAGTTTTGGTACTGGTTACCGTCTGATAAAGGACGAATCGTACAAGCAGATTATTATCCAATCAGCCAAAACACTTGCAAGCAGGTTCAGACCGGTAACAGGCACCATCCGTTCCTGGGATTTTGGAAAATGGCAATACCCTGTGATCATTGATAACATGATGAACCTGGAATTATTATTCGCTGCAACCAAACTGACAAATGATTCTTCTTTTTATAAAATAGCCGTGGCGCATGCCAATACTACAATGAAAAATCATTTCAGGGCTGATAATAGTTCTTATCATGTGGTGGATTATGATACCATAACCGGCGCAGTCATACAAAAGACAACGCACCAGGGCTATGCAGATGAATCAGCCTGGAGCCGCGGGCAGGCCTGGGGTTTATATGGTTACACCATGTGTTACCGTTTTACAAAAGATAAACGTTACCTGGAGCAGGCAGAAAAGATCGCGGCATTCATGTTAAATCACCCGAATATGCCTAAAGATCTCGTGCCGTACTGGGATTATAATGCGCCGGGTATACCATCAGAAGAACGTGATGCGTCAGCCGCAGCAGTGCTGGCATCGGGTTTATATGAACTGAGCACCTATAGCGGAAAAGGAAAGCTCTATAAAGCAAAGGCGGATACAATCGTTTCGTCACTTACTAACCATTACCGTTCCCGCCCGGGAGATAGTAAAGGTTTTATCCTGGAGCATAGTACCGGATCAAAACCCGGCAAATCGGAAGTGAATGTTCCCCTCAGCTATGCGGACTATTATTACCTGGAAGCATTGCTGCGTTCTCAAAAATTGAAAACCGGAAAGAAAATATTTTAATATTAACCATTAAGAAATGAGAAACATACTGATCCTGATCCTGTTTGTGTTGGCTACCGCTTTTTCATCACTGGCTAATACAGTCATGGTTTCGTCACTTCCTGCGCTTCAGTCAGCCATCAATGCAGCAAAGCCCGGCGATATTATCTTCCTGAAAGATGGAGTATATACAGCTGCTTCGGATATTGAAGTGAATAAAGTTGGCACGAAATCAAGCCCTATTACTATTGCTGCGGAAAACGTTGGTATGGCAGAGATAATGGGTAAGGGAGGGTTCAACCTGGTAAAACCGGCTGCTTATATTATCATTCACGGATTCAAGTTCACTCATGAAGCTTCCAAAGCCCGTACAGGGGCGGGTACAAGTTTTTGCGAATGGACGCATAATATATTTGAAACGCCGGACACAGGAGATTATCTTACAGTTGGAGGTTCTGACCACCAGATAGATTATAATACTTTTCAAAATAAAGACTCGCTAGGCAAGTTTATTGCGGTGAAAGGTGTAGGCAGTCAAATTGCTGAAAGGCTTTGGATACACCATAATTTTTTTAAGGTGCAAAAGAACCAGGGAAACAGGAATGGTGCGGAAGCGCTGCAGTTTGGGTTGAGTGGTTTCAGTCTTTCATCAAGTAACAGCGTGGTAGAGTACAATCTTTTTGAAGATTGCAACGGGGAAAATGAATTAATTTCAGTAAAAGCGTCACGGGTAACTGTGCGGTATAATACCATCAGGAATTGCCCGGCTCAGTTTACATTGAGGCATGGTAACTTCAACCAGGTGTATGGCAACTATTTTATTAATACACCTGGACTAAGAATTTTTGGTGATGACCATCTTATACACAGCAATCATTTTGTCAACTGTAGTATCGCCATTAATATCGGCAACGGTGGCGCAGAAGTAGCGGATGGTGCACCACTTACTTCTCACGACAGGCCTGACAGGGTGGTGATAGCTTTTAATACACTCGTGAATAATAAAATTAATATTGCGCAGAACGCAAGAACGAATGGCTTGGGATCAACTTTTGTTACAATAGCCAATAATATTATACAGGGCGGTGGAGCAGCGGTTTCGATCACAGGTCCTTATGCCAATCCTTCCTGGGAAGGGAACATACTTTTCAATACAGCAGGAGCTGGAGATATTCCAGAGGGAGGTTTTATTGTGAAAGATCCGGGTTTGGTTAAAGATGAATTGGGCGAATTTCATATACAAAAAAACAGCCCGGCAATAAATGCAGCGAAAGGAAATTATGCTGGTGTCAACATTGATATGGACGGTCAGGCCCGGACTGCGCCTCTTGATGCAGGCGCTGATGAATTTTATTCAGCTCCTGTGAAAGCAAAGATATTAAGCCCAATGGATGTTGGGCACAAGGCTGGGATTGAGAAATGAATAGCGGCCATGTTAAAATAGGTGAATAAATAGCGATTTCCCGGTAAAGTGGAGATAACAATTATTGCTTAGTTGCATATTAGTTTGGAGTTCATAAATTCAATAACTGCATTGCTTAGTATTATGAAAAAACTGGTTTTTATTTTAGCTCTTCTCTGTAGTTCAACCCTACTGGTAAACGCTCAGTCTGCCCCGGATAATAAACGAATGGAATGGTGGCGTGAAGCCCGTTTTGGTATGTTTATTCACTGGGGTGTGTATTCCGTACCAGGCGGTGTTTACAAAGGAAAACAGGTTAACCGTATTGGTGAGTGGATCATGAACCGCGGTAAAATACCTGTTGCTGAATATAGGCAGTTTGCCAAGGAATTCAATCCCGTCAACTACGATGCAGATGCCTGGGCTAAAATGGCCAAAGATGCTGGTATGAAATACATCGTTATTACGGCCAAGCATCATGATGGCTTTGCAATGTTTGATTCAAAGGCGAGCGACTGGGATATTGCAGATGCCACGCCCTACAAAAAAGACCTGCTGAAACCTTTGGCAGATGCCTGCCGCAAATATGGGCTCAAACTCGGATTTTATTATTCTCATGCACAGGATTGGGTAAATCCTGGTGGAGCTGCTGCCAGAAAGGTTGCCACGGAAGGATGGGCTAACCCTGATTCCGCTGCTATCGATGCTTATACAGAATCACATAGCGGGCATTGGGACCCGGCACAAACAACGAAAACGATGGCGCAGTATATCGATGATGTTTCGGTTCCCCAGGTAAAAGAACTTCTTTCCAATTATGGGGATGTCGCAGTGCTATGGTGGGATACTCCTACAGCAATGACAGATGAGTTTGCAGAAAAACTCAACGCCCTTCTGAAAATGCAGCCAAATATCATTACCAATGACCGCTTGAAAAGACCAAATTTTCCTGGCGATTATAAAACACCTGAACAACGGATCCCCAATCTTAGTGAGCTCGATGGAAAAGATTGGGAAACATGTATGACGATGAATGAAACCTGGGGATACAAAAGTTATGCGCATAACTGGAAAAGCTCGCAAACCCTTGTCCGGAACCTGATCGATATTGCATCCAAAGGCGGAAACTATTTATTGAATGTTGGACCCAAGCCGGATGGCACATTCCCGAAGGAAAGTGTAACCATCCTGAAAGAAATGGGTGAATGGATGAAAGTAAATGGTGATGCTATTTATGGAACCAAAGCCAGTCCCTTTGGACTGTTTTCCTGGGGACGTTGCACACAGAAAGCGAATGGAAAAAATACAACATTGTACTTCTCAGTGTTTGAATGGCCGAAGGATGGCCGTCTGTCAATACCCGGTTTTAAAAATGAGGTTACCAGTGCGAAATTGTTGGGTAATAATACTGCTGTTAAAACTGAATCAAAAGATGGAACACTGACGATTGATCTTCCCGGTCAGCCACTGAATACGATAGCAACTGTGGTGAAGGTGGAAGTGAAAGGAACAGTAGAAACCGCTGCAGCTGCACCAAAAGACAAAATGAAAGCGGGAGAGTTGGATTGATATAGTTGTTTCTAATTCCTGGATATGCTTAAGAAACTTTTCTTAATTCTTATTGTTGCCCTATCAGGCCTGAACCTGCATGCAGCAGATTTTGATATAACAAAATTTGGTGCAGTAGGTGATGGAAAGACACTCAATACTGCTTCTATCCAAAAAGCGATTGATGCATGTAATGCAGCTGGCGGCGGAAGGGTTGTTTTTCCTGCCGGAATTTATTTGTCCGGGACCATTGAGTTGAAAAATAATGTCACGCTTTTTTTCAATAAGGACTCAAGGCTTCTTGGCAGCACTGACCTGGAGCAATACCGCAACCTTGACCCGTTTACAGAAGGATTGGGAATTGATGTAGGTTGGGCCCTTGTAGTAGCTGTTGATGCAAAGAATATTGCGATAGTGGGTGAGGGTGCTATTGATGGTCAGGGTGCAAAATTGAAAGCGGAGCATATTTTGAAAGATACCCGCCCCGAAGGACAGCGTTGGGGAAGAAGGCCATTCCTTGTAAGAATTGTGCGTTGCACTGGTGTGACGGTAAAAGACATTACACTCAATTATGCAGGCGCGTGGACTTCCCACTATTTTCAGTCGAGAAATATAGAAATCGAGAATGTAAAGATCGTCAGTGTGGGAGTTGCGCACAACGATGGAATAGGTATTGATGGTTGCCAGGATGTCCGTATCAGGAATTGTGATGTTGTAAGTGGTGACGATGCATTGGTTTTTAAAACCACTTCCAGTAAAATGGCGTGTAAAAACATCGTGGTATCCGGATTAAGATTGAAGAGCAGCCAGGCAGGAATAAAAATGGGTACGGAATCAATGGCTCCTTTTGAAGATATTACTATTACCAATTGTCATATTTACGATACAAAAAATGGTGGAATAAAATTGTTGACTGTCGATGGGGCACATTTACGGAATGTGATCATTTCAGATATAACAATGAATGAGGTGAGAACGCCGATGTTGTTCCGTCTCGGATCAAGGCTCAGTGTTTTCCGGAAGGGCAAGGATTCGCAACAGCCTACTGGTACATTTGAAAATGTGGTGGTGAAAAATGTGAAAGCGAAAGCTGCTGATTCAGCACAACTGAAACCACCTACCGGAATTCTAATTACAGGTGTGCCCGGTCATTACATTACTGGTCTTACACTGGAGAATATCGAGATAGATCTGCTGGGTACAGGCACGGCCGAACAATCAAGACATACAGTACCGGAAGCAATTGATCAATACCCGGAAGTAAAAACCTTCGGTCCACTGATTCCTGCTTATGGGATATGGGCCAGGCATGTGAAGGGATTGAAGTTGAAGAACATCAGTTTCAAACTAAAAAATAATGATCTGAGGCCTGCACTCATTTGCGAAGATGGGCAAGACGTACAGGTAACGGATTGGAAAATCCCGGCTACATCCGGAGCACAGGCAGTGATCCGGTTGGAAAATGTGGAGACTGCTTTAATAAGCGGCAACAAAGTGGATGGTGGGTCCAACGCGTTTGTAAGAGTGGAAGGAGCAAAAAGCAGCAAGATTGATGTAACCAACAATACACTGCCTTCAATCAAAAACAAAGTCGAGTTAGGTGAAGGAGTAAACAACCATATTATAAATCTACAACAGAAATAATCATGGTCAGGAGGTTTCGTAAGCCGATTGTGGCTATAGTTTCAGTATTGATAGTTGGCATGAATGCCGGTGCTCAAACAAAGCAAAAGAATTCCGATTTTAAGAATTGGCCGAAAGGGACATCGCCACAGGAGATCGGTAAAAGGGTTGCTGAAAGATTTATCGCTACGCCGCATACAAACTTTAACCGGACAACTCCTCCAAAAGTGATCACTTATCCTGAAACATGCACCTGGTATGGTGCTTTGACATTTGCAAAAGTAACAGGCGATAAGAACCTGACAATGCAATTGGCGAAGCGTTTTGAACCACTCTTTGGAAGCAGGGATACACTCATTCCGAAACCTGATCACGTTGATTATACTGTTTTTGGTTCTGTTCCTCTTGAGCTGTACATGCAAACAGGGGAGAAGCGGTATCTCGATCTTGGAAAAAACATCGCGGATAAGCAGTGGGGCCCACCGGAAGGGCCACGCGTTACACCGGCATCACGGATCTACTACAGTAAAGGCCTTACCTGGCAAACGAGAATGTGGATCGACGATATGTTTATGATCACTGCTGTTCAATCACAGGCTTACCGCGCTACAAAAGATACAGCTTATATCAACCGTGCAGCCCGTGAAATGGTTGTTTACCTCGATTCATTGCAAATGCCGAATGGCCTTTTCTATCATGCTCCCGATGTTCCTTTCTTTTGGGGAAGGGGAAATGGCTGGATGGCTGCTGGCATGAGTGAACTGCTCCGTTCTTTGCCAAAGAACAATCCTAACCGGGACCGTATCATGAAAGGATACAAAGCAATGATGGCATCGCTCCTGAAATACCAGGCAAATGATGGTATGTGGAGGCAGTTGATCGATGATCCTGCTTCATGGCCCGAAACGTCGTGCACCGGCATGTTTACGTTTGCCATGATCAATGGTGTGAAGGAAGGATGGCTTGATGGTAAAACCTATGGTCCTGCTGCAAGAAAAGCATGGCTTGCATTAATCACTTATCTGAATGCAGATAATGATATCACCGAAGTATGTGAAGGAACCAATAAGAAAAATGACCGGCAGTATTATCTTGACCGCAAAAGAAATATTGGCGACTTGCATGGTCAGGCTCCTTTGTTATGGTGCGCAACAGCTTTGCTTCGCTGATGCACTTACTACTCTCAACATGTAACCTGCACGTATAATAAAAAGAAAAAAGATTCATGCTAATCTGGATGAATTCTTTGCTAAAACTGTTATGAACAAAGCTTTCAAAAGGTAGTTTATTGCATTACATACTTTCCGATAGATATTATCGACTATAAAATGCCATTTATGAAACGACTACTTTTTTTGAAGAAAGAGTTTCTTCAACAGGTATTTCTTTTTAGCTTTTTCCTGCTTCTTCCCGCCGCTTTTCTTTTTGCTCAAACAAATGTTTGGGTAAAAGGTGTTATCAGCAACCAGGCAGGTGAAGTGCTGCAAGGAGTAACGGTGCAGGTACGCGGATCTTCCGTTGCTACCACTACAAAGGCTGATGGGTCTTTTGAATTAGAGGTGCCGCTTAACAGTACATTGGGGATATCCTATGTAGGATATATTACCAGGGATGTGAAGATTGAACCAGGTTTGACAGTGATCTCACTTCAGCTTATTGCCAATAAGAATGAAATGGAGCAGGTGGTGGTAGTCGGTTACGGCAGCCGTAAGAAATCTGACGTTACCGGGTCTATTGTTTCCATCAGCGAACAATCCATTAAAGATATCCCGGCAGCTAACCTTGCGCAGGCATTGCAAGGCCAGGGTGCAGGAATTGACATCCAGAAATCCGGTGGTAATAATAAACCGGGAGCTACTCCTTCCATTTTGATCCGTGGCTCAAGATCAATCAGTGCTACTAATGAGCCATTGATCGTTGTTGATGGTATTCCTTTTAATGGAAGCTTCAACGATCTTAACCAGGATGATGTTTCATCTGTAGAGGTTTTGAAAGATGCATCCGCTACAGCTATTTACGGATCGCGCGCGGCAAACGGTGTGATACTGATCAGCACTAAACGCGGAAAAACAGGAAAATCTGTTATCACTTATAGCGGCTATGCGGGTTTGGTAAAATCGAGGGGAGAATATCCTGTAATGAATACAGCGGAATTTTATGACTTTAAACGTTGGGCTCTATACAACGGAAGATTTGATAACAACAACAGGAGATATACAAGTATCGATGATCCTTTATTGATCTCCGAAAATTTCACACCGGAAGAGTTGGAAAGCGCCAGCACCGGCCGTAGTACCGATTGGCAGGACCTAATTTATAAAACAGGTATTATCACTAATCATCAACTGGCCCTTTCAGGTGGAACTGAGAATACCCAGTATGCATTATCTGGTGGCTACTTCAAGGAAACAGGCATTTACTATGGCCAGGGATTTGAACGCTACTCTATCAAGGCGAGTGTTGATCAGCAGGTCGCCAAATGGATCAAAGTGGGTGTAAGCACACTAAATACATACACTGTTACTGACGGTGAAGGCGCCAATCCCTTAGCGCAGGCGCTCAGGGCAAGTCCAATGGTTTCTCCGTATAAGGCTGATGGTAGTTTGCTGAATGATTTTGTTCCGGGCAGTGCCAGCCAGGTATGGAATCCGTTGGCTAATTTTTTAGTACCCGGAGCTTCCGTGCAGAAAAGAAAACGTTTCGGAACATTTACTACAGCTTATGCAGACATGACCATTCTTCCAGGACTTAAATACCGCTTCAATGCGGGTGTAGAGTTAAGGTCTGATATTTACGGTGAGTTTTACGCGAGCAAAACAACTAATAATCTTGGCGGTTTATCCACTTCGCAGAACCGTACCAATTTCCGTACAAACTATACTCTGGAAAACATCCTTACATACGATAAGACGTTTGCAAAGGATCACAAGATCCTGTTTACCGGGTTATTCAGTCTACAGGAGCAAACACAACAGAATAACACTTTCCGGAATAGCGCCATCGCATCAGATGATCTTCAGTATTTCAATCCGACCTACGGTACTAATCTTGTAGGTGATGGAGATTATGAGAAATGGGATATCCTTTCCTATATGGGCCGGTTAAACTATAGCTTTAAAGAGAGGTATCTGTTGACGCTTACCATGCGGGTAGACGGATCTTCCCGCCTTGCTCCAGGTAATAAGTATAATACTTTCCCTTCAGCAGCTGTGGCCTGGAATATTACCCGAGAGTCCTTTATGGATAATATAAGAGCGATCTCCAATCTTAAGTTGAGGGCAAGCTATGGCCGGGTAGGAAATACTGCCATCAGCGCTTAT
>CBHEUU010000087.1:0-10912 GCA_965990355.1 uncultured Chitinophagaceae bacterium | reverse complement strand
AAAAAGAAATGTGCCAGGATGCTATCAACCGCTGGTGGTGGCCCAGCATGATGATGTTTGGCCCACGCGATACAGAAAGCACCAACAGCGATCAAAGCATGAAATGGAAGATCAAACGGAAAAGCAATGATGAGCTGCGGCAAAATTTTGTAGACATGTGTGCAGAGCAGGTAAAAGTATTGGGAATGGTATTGCCTGATGCGGACCTGAAATGGAATGAAGCCAGTGGCAAATATGATTTTGGAGAAATAGACTGGGATGAATTCTGGAATGTGGTAAAAGGCAATGGTCCCTGCAACAAACAACGGCTTGATGCAAGAAGAAAAGCCTGGGAAGAAGGAGAATGGGTAAGGGAAGCAGCAAGCGCATTCGCAGAAAAACAACAGAGGAAACAAGAAAAAGCAGCCTGAATGAACATTGAGAGTTGAGCATTGATTATTGATTATTCAAAACCTCAATAAAATACTCAATAATCAATATTCAATGATAGGCTCCATCATTATAATTTTAACGATTATGTCTTTTCAGATAAGAAAATTTTATTACGGCGATATACCGGAGGACAAAGCAGGCGGTGCTATCGTTTCAAAGCAAACCGCTAATGACTGGCCTCTCTGGGAAATATTCATTCGCAGCAAGCAGGGATTGGACCATAAGCATGTAGGCAGCCTGCATGCAGCCGACGCACAAATGGCTATTGAAAATGCCCGCGACGTATATACCCGTCGCATGGAAGGCGTCAGCATCTGGGCTGTGGAATCAAAGTATATCCATGCCAGCAATCCGGATGAATCGGCAAGCCTTTATGAACCGGCGAATGATAAAATATACAGGCACCCTACTTTTTATAATTTGCCGGAAGAAGTGGGGCACATGTAAATGAATAATATGTTTCTGATTGATTATACCCTGCATCTTGCCGACGACGCTCTTCTTCTCGGTCACCGCAACAGCGAATGGTGCGGACATGGGCCTGTACTGGAACAGGATATTGCCATCACCAATATTTCACTTGACCTGATCGGGCAGGCACGTAATTTTTATCAATACGCTGCTTTGCTTAAAAATGATGGATCTACCGAAGATACGTTTGCTTATACCCGCGATATCCGCGGTTTTAAAAACTGTTTGCTTTCGGAATTGCCGAATGGAGATTGGGGGCAAACTATCTTACGCCAGTTTTTATTCAGCAATTATCAATCTCTCCTGTATGAACAATTGCAGCATGGCAATGACCAGCAACTGGCCGCCATAGCAGCAAAAGCCCTGAAAGAAGTAGCTTATCATCTCCGCTGGAGCAGCGAATGGGTGATACGTCTGGGTGATGGCACCGAAGAAAGCCATCAACGGATGGAAAACGCTATTGCAGAAATATGGGGCTACACAGGTGAATTGTTCATACCCGCTTCTTATGAACTTGAAGCAACAGCAAATGGTATTGCACCTGATCTGAAAACACTGGAAGCCCCCTGGCTGCAAAAAGTAAATGAAATATTTACCACCGCTTCTCTGCAGGTTCCAGGCAAAGTGTATATGCACAAAGGTGGTAAGGAAGGGAATCATACAGAATACATGGGATATGTGCTGGCAGAACTTCAGTTCATGCAAAGAGCTTATCCCGGCGCAGAATGGTAAAACATGCTACACGCAACAGATATAGCGACCCAGCCGGTGTGGACAATACTGGAAAACGTGATGGACCCGGAAGTGCCCGTGCTGTCGGTACTTGACCTGGGGATTGTGCGGCATGTATCTGTAAATGGCGGTGAAGTGGAAGTGACCATCACACCTACGTATACCGGTTGCCCTGCAATGGATGTTATCAAAGCATCTATTCAAATGGAATTACTGGCTGCAGGATATTCTCCTGTATCCGTGAAGCAGGTGCTTTCACCGGCATGGACCACTGATTGGATGAGTGAAGAAGGCAGGCGCAAACTGAAAGAATACGGTATTGCACCACCCAACCCGCAACAGCAGGTTTGCCATCAACACCTTTTTGCAGCGGATGAAGCTGTTCAATGCCCGCACTGCCAATCGTGGCACACCCGCCGCATCAGCGAATTTGGTAGCACTGCCTGCAAAGCCCTTTATCAATGCAATGATTGTAAAGAACCTTTTGATTATTTTAAATGCCATTAACCCAACTGCATGTCTTCAATCCTTTTTGAGATCAACAAACACACAGCAACTATTACACTCAACCGGCCAGACAAGCTGAATTCGTTTAACAGGGAAATGGCTTTGCTGATGCAGGAAAAACTGGATGCCTGCCGCGACAGCCAGGTACGCTGCGTTTGCATTACTGGTGCAGGAAAAGCATTTTCTGCCGGGCAGGACCTTGCTGAAGTAACAGATCCTGATGGACCGGGTATGCAACGCATTTTATCAGAGCATTATAATCCCATTATTACCCGTATACGCAAACTGGAAAAGCCTGTAGTGGCAGCAGTAAATGGTATTGCAGCAGGAGCCGGTGCCAATATCGCTTTGTGTTGCGATATTGTAGTGGCAGCATCATCTGCTTCTTTTCTTCAGGCTTTTAGTAAAATCGGATTGATACCGGATAGTGGCGGTACTTATTTCCTGCCCCGTCTTATCGGCTGGCAAAAAGCTTCCGCTTTAATGATGATGGGAGAAAAGCTATCTGCTGCTGATGCAGAAAAAACAGGGATGATCTATAAAGTGTTCCCCGATGATTCGTTTATCGAAAACACCATGCAGATCACCGGTTATCTTGCTTCCATGCCCACAAAGGGATTGGCTTTTACCAAAGAAGTGCTGAGTCATTCTTTTACCAATACACTGGAGCAGCAATTGCAAACAGAAGATGTGTATCAGCAAAAAGCTGCGCAAACAGCAGACTATAAAGAAGGAGTGAATGCATTCCTGGAAAAAAGAAAAGCTGATTTCAAAGGAGAATAAAGGTGTCCCACAAAGACCATTAAGGCCCACAAAGGTTTACTGCGTTTACAGTTTCTCATCATTAAATATTCTTTGTGGAACTTTGTGAGCTTTGTGGGAAATCCCTTTAATCAAAAATATAAACCCTTTAATATAATGGATAATCCCAAACCTCTTCCCGCACAAGTCGTTGATAAAATGATGAAAGATGATCTCTTCAGTCAATGGCTTGGCATATCTGTTATTGAAGTAAAAGAAGGATACAGTAAAATAAAAATGACCGTACGTGCTGAAATGATCAATGGTTTTGGCATTGTACACGGTGGTGTGGCTTTTTCATTAGGCGATAGCGCTTTTGCATTTGCCTGCAATAACCGGAACAATCTTTCTGTGGCATTGGATACCTCTATCAATTTCACCAAGCCTGTGCATGTAGGAGATGAATTGACGGCTGAAGCAAAGGAAATACACAATGGAAAATCCACGGGGCTTTATCATATTACCATTACCAATCAGCGTGATCATGTAGTGGCAATGTTTAAAGGGACCTGCTTCCGTACAGGAAAACCTTTAGTGTAAAAGATTATTGAAGCACATTCTCAATTACTGCTTCTGTCTTTGCAACCAGCAATGGATACGCTTTTGCCATACTTTCTTCCAGGCTTAAACCTTCCGCTTCAAGCGGGTAAACGGAATCCAATCCCATATTCCTCATTTCATCAGCATCAGCTTCCATTATTCCGCAAAAAGCAATGCAGGGAATTTTATATTCATGTGCCAGCGCAGCCATTGTGCCTACTACTTTACCCAGGCCACTTTGACCATCAATTTTTCCTTCTCCTGTAATAACCAGCCCTGCATCATTCAACTCTTTTTCCAAACCATTTGCCTGCAACACCAGGTCAACCCCTTTTTTCATTTCCACTTCAAAGAAAGCAGAAAGACCTGCAGCTATACCACCTGCTGCGCCGGCTCCGGGAAAACCGGCTATTTGTTTGCCAAATTGTTTTTCTATCACTGTTGCGATATTTCTTAATCCATTGTCCAGTTGCTCCACCATAGCGGGATCAGCTCCTTTTTGCGGGCCATACACATAAGCGGCACCATTCGGCCCGTACAATGGATTTTCTACATCAGCAGCAATTTCAATACGGACTTTGGGTAGAGTTACGGGGGAAATAATCCTGTCGATTTTTAAAAGGCTCTCTCCTACAGCCGGAAGCTCTTCACCTGTTTTTGTTATAAAATGAAACCCGAGTGCAGATAATATTCCTATTCCTGCATCATTGGTAGCGCTGCCACCTAATCCCAGTATGATCCGGTCAGCGCATTTCTCCAGTGCATGCTTCACCAGCAAGCCGGTGCCGTAGGTGGAAGTAAGCAAGGGATTCCGTTCTTTTTCTTTCAGCAACACGAGGCCGCTGGCCGTAGCCATTTCAATGATCGCAATCCTGTCGCCGGCATTCCATTGATACGAAGCCTGCACCGGGCGCTGAAGCGGATCAACGGTATCGACTATTACAGGCGTTGTATGAAAATAATGCTGCAGCACACTGTTGAATCCATCGCCGCCATCGGCCATAGGGAAATGCAGCACTTCTGCATGCTTATTTTTCCTGGCAATTCCTTCTGTGATGGCTTTACACACTTCAACGCTGGTTAATGAACCTTTGAACTTATCCGGTGCAATAATGATTTTCATGATGGTCAAAAGTAAGGATCATTGCTTCAAACAATACCTTTGAAAAAAAATCAAATGTTCTATACGTTCAACGGTTATACCCCGGTTGTTCATCCTTCCTCCTTTGTGCATCCACAGGCGGCTGTGACGGGTAATGTGATCATTGGTAAAGATTGTTATATCGGCCCGGGCGCTGCCATCCGCGGCGATTGGGGCCAGATCATTATAGAAGACGGTTGCAATGTGCAGGAAAACTGTACCATCCACATGTTTCCCGGGCTCACTGTTACACTTAAAAAAGGCGCACATATTGGTCATGGCGCTGTGATACATGGTGCACACATTGGAAAAAGCTGTCTCATAGGTATGAATGCTGTAGTGATGGACCACGTACAATTAGGTGATGAAAGTATTGTAGGCGCCCTTTCCTTTGTGAAAGAAGGAGAGAAGTTCCCCCGGAGAAGTCTCATAATCGGCAGCCCGGCAAAACTGATCAAAAAAGTAAGCAATGAAATGATGAGTTGGAAAAAAGAAGGTACCCGTATTTATCAATCCCTTCCTGCACAGCTATTTGCTACCAGCCAGCCATGTGAACCGCTCCGGAAAAAGCCCTCCGGAAAAAAGGTCCAAAAAATAACATATAAAACATGGCAACACCGGAAAGATGCCAAAGAATAGTTGTAACTTATATCCGCTTTTTATTTTACTTCAAAGCCAAAACCCTGGTGTATGAAAAAACTTTTACCCCTTACCTTTTTCCTGTGTTGCAGTACGGCCCTGGTGTATGGGCAGGACCGGTTTGCTTATGCAATCACCGATTTTACAAGAGATGGTATCAACTGGTCATCTCTAAGAAAAGTAGATCTTCAAACCGGCGCATTCAGTGATGCGCTTTTAAGCGGCTCGGATGCTTCTGCACCAGCGTTTGATGCTGTTTCAAAAAAACAATTGGTGGAACCGCTTACGGATCCCCGCTTTGGCAAACTCGCCAATGCTGCGTTCGGTACAGGCGTAGCAGCCATTGCCTATGATAAAAGGAATGAGCGCCTCTATTATACACCTATGCTGCTTGACCAGTTGAGGTATATAGACCTGAAAACAATGAAGGTTTATTTTGTAAGTAATACCGGCCTCACCGGCACTTCCGTTAAAGCCGCCGATCAAAGCAATATCATTACCCGGATGGCCATTGCATCAGACGGAAAAGGCTATGCACTCACCAATGATGCCAACAGCCTTATACAATTCACTACCGGCAAAAAGATCACAGTCACCAATCTCGGCGTTGTTACCGATGATCCGGCCAATAAAAATGTTTCTGTTCATAATTCCTGCACCAGTTTTGGTGGCGATATGATCGCAGATGATGACGGCAATCTCTATGTTTTTTCTGCGCGCAACCAGGTGTTCAAAATAAATATTGAAACCAAGGTGGCTACCCATCTTGGAGGTATCGCCGGTTTGCCTGCAAACTTTACAGCAAACGGTGTGGCAGTGGATGCTGATAATAAAATATGGATCAGCAGTGCGGTAGACAATAGCGCATTATACACAGTTGACCTGAAGAGCCTGGCGGCTACACTGGTTTCTTCCGGTCCCTGGAAAAGCTCTGACCTTGCCAATAGCAACCTGCTTGCAACACGCAAACCCGTTGCTATCCCTGAATTATTGGCCACTGCAGAAGAAATCCCGAATGCAAAAGTTCAATTGTATCCCAATCCTGTATTGAATAAACAATTTGCCGTTCGTTTCAGCCTGCCCGAAGGCAATTATACCCTCCGGATGACAGATATCCTGGGTCGTCAAACCCTGGTACAATCTGTTGTTAACATCAAAGGCTTGCAGCAAACGGAAAATGTACAATTGCCGGCTTCTGTACAAAAAGGCATGTACCTCATCAAAGTGATGGACAATACCAATAAACCGGTATACAGTAAAAAAATATTAGTGCAATAAGCGGGAAGAGTTTTTAACGGGGACCATCTTTCGAAAGAAGGCTGGAATAGGAGAAGTCCGGAGGATATAATACATCCTGCGGCACAGTTTCATTTACTTCCTTCAAATCATTTTCCTGTTTAAATGGATTTGGATGATAGGATTTAACCGGAAAATTCCTTTTTTCATTAGTTATTTTCCGTTTTGGAACAGGCTTTACGGGTAAATCAAGACGAAATGAAGCATTAAGGTAAATATTATTATCAGGTTTTATGTTTTGCGGCTTTGGTGTAGTCTGCCTGTTTCCCTGAACTGGTATGCTTATTTTTTCTTTTTGCTTAAGTGATTGGTTTATGATCAACGCATATATCGCGGCAAGCATTAAAAAAAGTTTCATAAAGGTCAGTATGGAATAATAAAAAAATTGGATCGTCCAAACTGCTGTAATAATAGCAAACAATATGCCCCTTTCAATAAGGGGCATATTAATAAAATGAAATCAAATAAGGTAGGTATGCAAGCTATTCCTGGTCCTGGAAATTTTTGATTTTATTATAAAGGGTCTTTCTATCTATATTAAGCATTTCAGCAGCTTTCTTTTTATTAAAGTTCACTTGTTGTAAAACAGCCATGATCGTTTCATATTCTGCACGGCTTGCTGCATCTTTCAGATCAAGTTCTTTTTTGGGGGCAGTAATCGGATTGGTTGATACAGATAATGGTTTCTCCTGATTGGCTGCCACAGAAAGAGCATTTGCATTGGTTATTTCCCATGGAAGGGAAGCTGCTGATATCTTTTCACCGGGAGCTGTGAGCAATACAGCCCTGCGCACCACATTCCTGAACTCCCGGAGATTGCCGGGCCAGGAGTACTGTAAAAAGGTTTGCAATACATTATCCTCAAATCCGGCCACTTCTTTGCCAAGCTCGGAAGAGGTCTTTGCCAGAAAGAATTCTGCGAATGCAAGTATATCATCCAGTCTTTGCCTTACAGGCGGCAGATTGATGGAAAATTCGTTGAACCGGTGATACAGATCTTCCCGGAACTTTCCCTTGCGGTAAGCCTCCTGCAGGTTTTCATTAGAAGCTACAATGATCCGTACGTCGGTATTCATTTCTTTATTACCACCTACACGTTTAAATTTTCTTTCCTGTATCACGCGCAACAGAGTAGCCTGCACATCCAGGGAAAGATTGCTCACTTCATCCAGGAAAAGCGTTCCGCCATCTGCCAGTTCAAAATGCCCTTCTTTATCCTGCAGGGCGCCGGTGAATGCACCCTTAACATGTCCAAATAATTCACTTCCGGCCAGTTCCTTGGAAAGCGTACCGCAATCCATGGCTATAAAAGGTTTGCCTTTTCTGTTGCTCCGGTTGTGAATGGTTTTGGCTATCACTTCCTTACCCGTTCCGCTTTCGCCATATAAGATGATGCTGTAATTAGTAGCTGCTACAATATCAATCTGATCGTAGAGGGCCTTGGTAGTTGGAGCATTCCCGATCATAAACTCGTCATCACCGAAACTAGGTCTGGAAACAGCTTTTATTTTCCCGTTGCCAGCTTCAGCTGTGGCAATGGGGGAAGTAGCCTGTATAGCTTTATTGACCACACTAAGCACTTCGTCGGGGATCAGGGGTTTAACGATGTAATCATATGCCCCCATTTTAATTACTTCTACCGCTGTTTTTATATCAGAGTACCCCGTTATCATCAATACTTTAGCAGAAGGGTTTTCTTTACGCAAGGCCGTTAGCACATTTATACCCTCCATATCGCCCAGGCGGTAATCGCAGATAACCAGGTCAAACTTTCCTTCTGCAAATTTTGCTATTCCTTTATTCCCGGAATACGCCATATCTACTTCATATCCATTTTTTGAGAGAAACTTTCCCAACAGGGTACATAAATCCATATCATCATCAATAATGAGGATTTTTTTGCTCATAACACGGGAGTTGTTTAGTTAATGAAATTAACATTTTTATCTCAGGTAACACGGTCATATAAGCGTAAATCATGCCGGACTTGAAGGTTTTAACATCCGTGAATACCCTTATTTCTCCTTTGGCAGGTTAATTGATTTTTTCTTTGCGTGATAACATTCGGCGCAATATTCAATCCCGAACCCATCCCAATGGTTGAAGAAAAAAACAAGCTGCAGGTCCTCATTGTAGATGATGAAGTTGATATCTGTTATCTGCTCAAGGGGATTCTGCGCTATAAAAAAATAGAGGCTGAATATGTAACAAGCCTTGAAGCAGCAAAAATCCTTCTTACGGAAGAAGATCCATCTGTGATCTTTTTAGATAATCATTTGAAAGACGGCTTTGGTATAGAGCAGATCAGCTATTTCAAAAATAAATATCCCGGTTCCAAACTGGTGATGATCACTGCACATGATACCGCATTGGACCGTGATAAAGCTTATAAGGCAGGAGCCGACTTCTTTATTAGTAAGCCCTTTACCAGGGATATCATTCTCAATACTATAGAGAGAATAACTTTACAGAAAATTGAACACGGGGAAATATTTCCACACTAGGCCTGCATTTCCCGTTTTGTACTAAGTGTAACAATAAAAGTGGACCCGCTCCCTTTTTGGCTGGTTACCAAAATGCTTCCTTTATGATTAAGTATTATGTTCTGTGTGTTGGTCAAACCCAATCCGCTTCCTTTTGCTTTACCCGTGAAATAGGGTTCAAATAATTTTTGCAACGTATCATCATCCATTCCACTTCCATTGTCTTTAATCTCTACAATGCACCGGTCGCCTGATTTGCTCGTGCTGATCTGAAGAACGCCTGCGTTCTGTGGCATAGCTTCTATTGCATTCACAATAATGTTCAGGAAAGCCAATTTGATCTTTTCCTTATCCATTAAAATCTCGCAGATATCTGCATCATAATTTTTCTCCACTTTTATCTTGCTCAGCTCTATCCGGTCTTTCGCCAGTTCAAGCGTTTCATCCAGCACTTCATTGATATTTGATGAAGCGTATTCAAGCTGAGCAAACCGTGTAGAATTTAACAGCTCAGATACAAGCTGATTTATTCTTGTTACATTTCTGCCAATCATATCCAGCAGCATCTCAGCTTCATGATTGGATTGGGCAGCATCTTTTAATTGCTCGGTTGCAAGTGAGATATTGGTTAACGGATTTCTTACTTCATGCGCTAGTGTACGTGCAATACGCCCGGTGGAAGTAAATTTCTCCACACTTCTCAATTCTTTCAGTTCCGCATTTACCTGTTTTAATTCCTTTACACGCTCTTCCAGTTCAAGGCTGTATCGTTTTACTTTATTATCCGCAACTTCTTTTTCTTTATTCCCCCTGTTATATATAAATACGGAGTAAAATATAGTGGCAAGCACTATAACAAGCGATGTAAGGGATATAACTTCCGCGCCGGTAAAAAATCCCTGCAGGCGGCTGTTTCGTTCCTGCCTGAATGCTTGCTCTTCTTCTTTCACATGACTAACAAGCCGGCGGATACTATCCATATTTGCCCTTACCAAATCTCGGTTATTAAGAATGGAATCTTTGATATGGAATCCGTTTCGTTGAAAAGAAGCAACTGTTGCAGCCAGATAATCCAGCCGCCGGGTGATCAGTTGCTGAAGCGTATCCAGTTCTTCTTTATAGGATTTGTTAGCCGGAGTATAGCCTCGTAACCCATTGAGAAGAGGAAACACATTCTTTGAACCTGAATTATAGGTTTGCAAAAAACGTTCATCTTTATAGAGCAAATAGCCACTTACGCCGGTTTCTGCATCAGTGATGGCTGATCTTACCATTTCCAGGTCATTGATCACTGAATAAGATTGGTTTAGCTGCCGGGCTTCGCTCTCCTGCCTGTTGATTGTAAAAAAAATCAGGAAATATGACAATAACAATAACAGAAAGGCAATAAAATATCCCCACCTGGTCGTTCCTTTAGATAACGGCATATAACTGATTGAACTGTCTGCACGAAAATCATTACTAAAGTACTAATATATTACGACAGACGACCACTATGCTTTTTATGCAGGATCAGGCTTTTCGAGGCGTGTTTTTGGCGTATGAATAATTGCGTGCAGACAGGCAATGGCAGATGTAATAAAGAAGGTATGAATGAATACTCCCGCTTTCCAGACAAAGAATCCAAGAGCCCAACTGATTAATAACAATGCTGCTATGACAAATAATGTTATTTTCATCGGTTACGATTATATAGCAGACATTGAAAAAATAATGCCAGCCAGGCTTGGCCAACAAATTATTTATTCCAGTTATTCTACATTTTCAGCCTGAAAAACAAAAAACCGGCTGAATGTTGCCGGTTTTCTGACACTATCTTATCTCATCGCCATCATACATCACTTTTAACAGAGCGTCCGAATACAAGTGA
>CBHEUU010000086.1:0-10945 GCA_965990355.1 uncultured Chitinophagaceae bacterium | reverse complement strand
TATCAAGGGACAAAAGATCATCTTCCGGTTGCACCACTGCACCGGGCATATTGCCACCTGCTGCATTCACCAGCCCATCTATTTTTCCGTATGTGTCCAGAATACGTTTTTTTGCCACCTGCAATTCTTCTTCGTTCAGCACATCTGCTTTAATGGCGAATGCTTTCCCGCCATCTTTAATTATTTCAGCAGCACGGGAAGAGGCCGTTTCTTCATTTCTCCCAATGATCACCACTATGGCACCGGCATGGGCCAATGCTTTGTTCATACTATATCCCAATACACCGGTCCCACCGGTCACAACGATTACTTTTCCTTCCAGTACTAATGAACCTTTCATGTTTTATTTTTTATCCGATAAATAAATGGGCAATAAAGGTTGCCGCATTTTCCGGAATAACAAAACTTTGTCCCCTCTTTATATAATTCTGTGACAATCTTTTACGGAAACGTTTTCAGAATTTCTTATCTTACTGCTATAATAATTCATTCATTATGCCCGGATCTGCCAACAAACCATCTTCCTTCCTGCTGTTTCCATGGGGACTGCTCTCCATAGTATTGATACTCGGATTAAACCTTGCTCTTAGCGATAGCTGGTTCCGCAACAACTGGAGCTGGATCACGCTGGTATTGATCATTCCGGCGGCCATCTTTGAAAATTTCAAAGTGGGTTATTCCACCATGCGGATCATGTTCATGAAAGTGGTCTATTCATTGATCTCTTTCCTGCTTGTGGGCATGGCTTTTGGCGCTGCACTGGCAGGCTGGCACCTGGAACAATTCCAGCATATCACCAATATTGAAAAAGTAAAATTGCCCTGGTATGTATTGCTGGCATTAGTAGTAATGCTGCTTATCCAGATAGCTCAGTTGTTCAGTATGCTGAAGGCTGTAAAAAGGGAATTTATGCAAATGGATCCCGATCAGTAATCACCGGTCTTATTCAACCATAATTGCACCTGGGGGAAAGCAAGGCGGAACCAGGCAGTGTATTCACCCGGATTTGTTTCCAGCGATTGGGCAATCTGCTGCATGGAGTGATAAGAGCAATTCATCACTTCTTCTTTATCAAAATTGATGGGGCCGTTGTACTCTGCTACAAACACATGATCGAACTCATGTTCGGTGAGCCCATTGTCAAATTCCGCTTTGTACAGGAAGTCAAACACTTTTTTGAGGGAGACCTGGAAACCCATTTCTTCTTTCAGTCTTCTTTCTGCAGCCAGTTTGGTGTCTTCACCCGGGCGTGGGTGGCTGCAACAGGTATTCGTCCATAACCCGCCGCTATGATATTTATTCAAAGCTCTCTGCTGAAGCAGCATTTCACCGCGGCTGTTAAAGATAAAAACGCTGAAGGCACGATGCAGCCAGCCTTGCTCATGCGCTTCCATCTTACCGGCAACTCCTGTTTCTTCATCCTGCCTGTTGACAAGAATAACCTGTTCTTCCATTATTCCATTCTCTGTTTCCTGCAAATTTAAACAATACCGGTCAGCAGCAACAGGATCTTCAGTCCTGCGCTTAACATGAAAAAAAAGGCCGGTCATTAAAACCGGCTCAATCTTTCTTTCAATAATTTTCTTGCAAAGTGAATCCGGCTTTTGACGGTACCAAGGGGCTCGCCTAATACATCAGCGATCTCCTGGTATTTATAACCATCAAAATACAACTGGAACGGAACTTTGAAAATCTCCGGCAACTGGTGAATGGCCGCATGGATCTCTTTTATCCGCAGGTCACTCTCCGCAGCATTACTGACAGACGCCTGTTTCAAATTGATCAGGTAGTCGTTGGAGGTATTGTCAAAAATGGTCTTTTGTTTGGATTTACGCCGGTAGTCGTTGATAAAAATATTCCGCATGATAGTGAACAACCATGCTTTGATATTTGTACCTACATTATACTTTTCCTTATTCGCTAAAGCTTTGTATAAAGTCTCCTGATAAAGATCATTGGCCGCCTCACTGTCCCTTGTCAGATTAATGGCAAAGGGCTTGAGAAAGTCGGCGTTCTCGAGCAGCACCTCATTGAAATCTGTAGTGGGCATAACTTTGTTTAATTTTAACAGGCATAAAGTTAAACAAAATAGGATTCATAAAAAAATCCCCTTTTACGCTTTAACAATTCCTTTGATTCTCAGAGGGTTGAAATGAGGTCCATTACCTCGTGGAAATCTTTCTTGAGCTCAATACAGGCGGGAATTTCCCGGTCATACTCCTGTGTGGGATAGCCGGATATGATGGTTTTAACAGAGGGGAGTCTAAGTTCAATATCAGAGATTATTTTCTCCAGGTTGGCCGGCGAAAAACTGCTGATCAGGTGCACAAAAGCCAGCTCGGGTTTCATCGTCGCCACAACACACTCCATATCGCGTACCGGCACATTTGCCCCAAGATAGATCACTCTCAGACCCTGCTTTTTCAAAAGATAATTGAGGAACAACAATCCCAATTCATGATATTCCTTTTCCGGTAAAAACAAGAGGCAGGATTTTCCTTCACTGCAACAAGGTACCTGGTCAATGGCAACGATCAGTTTTTGCCTGATGATATTTGTTACAAAATGCTTTTGCGCCGGTGTGATATTATCTGTTTGCCAAAGGATACCTATCTTTTCCAAAAAAGGAAAGATGATCTCCAGCACCCCTTTTTCAATTCCATAGTTACAGATATATTTTCCTAATGTTCTTTCAAACTTATCCGTTCGGAGGTCTACCATTTCCTGGATCAGTTCATTCACCACCATTTCCTGGATAGCTTCCATGTCCTGCAGGGAAAGTATCTTCTGGCAAATTTCTTCCCGGCACATTTTATCAATGTGCGATATCTTATAACCGTATTTGTTCAGCAAAGCAATATTCAGCAATGTCTTTAACTCTTCATTGCTGTAATACCGGATATTGGTGCAACTCCTCTGAGGTTTCAACAGGTTATAACGCTGCTCCCACATACGGATCGTATGGGCTTTAATTCCCGATAAATTTTCCAGCTCCTTTATGGTGAAAGCGCTCATACTCCTTATTACAAACCGGTGACTAAAAAGTTCAGTGCCGTTGATTTACAATTCATTACAAATTATTATTCAGGGCTTTTCCGGCATTCATCCATTCTTTGAACAATGGCGTGGCCTGAAATTTTGCCAATGCTTCCACATGCCCTGTATGATGAAGATCGGTCCCAACCATATCATAAAACCCATTCTTCAGTAAATAATTCGCCAGGTCTGTTACCCCACGGCCATAGCCGCCGGAAAGTGATAACACGTTTAATTGAAACAGGCAACCGATATCTTTTAACTCCACAAAAAAATCTTTATTACGCTGCAAATAAAGATAACGTTCGGGATGCGCGATCACTGGTTGATACCCCTGCATCTGCATATCAAACAAAATATCTTTTACGTTCATGGAAGCATAAGCCATGGAAAATTCTGTAAGCACCATGTTGCCGCTCAGTTTCAGCAGGGGTTCTTTTTTATTGAGCAATTCCTGCACATGCTCATCCAAAAAATATTCGGCAGCAGCTTCAATTTCGATATCAATGTCTTCTTTTTCGACAGCTTTTCTTACGATTTCCAGTTTTTCAGCAATGATAGAGGGAGTATTGCGGTACATATCCCATAAGATATGCGGGGTAGTAATAAGTTTTTTATATCCCAATGCTTTTAAACCGCGGATAAGCTCAAGAGAATTCTCAAGATCCTTTGCGCCATCATCAATGCCTGGCAAAAGATGTGAGTGCATATCCACTTTGAGTGTGGAGTAGTCAAACTTCCCTTTGCCCGGTGCCGGTTTGGAAAATAATTTAAACATTATTGCCTGCTTAGCGGGTCTAAATTAGGAATTTAAAGTTTAAAAGTTTAAACCTTCAGAAGCTACGGGGAGGAAGACTGGGAAAGACCTTGTAAACCAATTCACTTTTGGGTGAAATGATCTGCCAGGCTGTAAGGAAGAGAATCATGAAATCTGTGTAGAAAGAGAAATGCTGCTGATACCAGATCTCTACAGCTCCTTTGTAAGGGAGGATCACCTGGCGATAACATTCATGAGGAGGGAGGGAACTTTGAGTAATGATAAGCTCTTCATCGCGGAATACGATGGAACCAATACCGGTGAGGCCGGGTCTTGCCCGATAAACTTTTTCTTTCATTTCATCGGAGTAGCGGTCAAATCCCGCTTTCATGAGTGGCCGCGGACCGACAAAAGACATGTCGCCAATAAGTATATTGATCAGCTGGGGTAACTCATTCAATTTACTCATACGAAGAAACTGGCCCATTTTTGTTACCCGCGGATCATTGCGCGTGGTCACATCGCCGCTGCCCATATTGGGGCTGTTCTTAAGCATGGTAGCGAACTTCCAGATAAGAAATTCTTTATTCCTATAGCCTACTCTTTTTTGAAAATAAAAGACTTCATGTTCCCCGGTAAGTTTCAATAATATTATTACCGGGAGAAGAATGGGAAACAGGATAATAAGTGCCAATAAAGAAAACAGAATGTCAAAGAAACGTTTCAAGGGTTTATACATACAATGTCATTGCTGTGGGGTATACGAAATTTCTTTGCGGATCAAAAAACAGTTATTATCTTCTCCGCCACACCTGCCAACTCATCATCCGTAATATATGTAGAACAGGGAATGCTGAGACATTGCTGGTAAATGCCTCCGGATACATCTGAGTTATGATAATACACATCATTTGTAAACATTCTTAACTGGTTCATAGGCACCCAAAACGGCCTTGATTGCATTTGATGATCGTTCAGCACTTTAAGTATCTCTTTCTGTTTTGATGAACTGAATGTGAACAGCCAGCAGTTTGCATCCACTTCCGCTGGTATCTCCTGGAACTG
This sequence comes from uncultured Chitinophagaceae bacterium, assembly GCA_965990355.1. Lineage (GTDB taxonomy): Bacteria > Bacteroidota > Bacteroidia > Chitinophagales > Chitinophagaceae > Terrimonas_A. The sequence continues at coordinate 6,087 of CBHEUU010000086.1, read as the reverse complement.
TATATCGCCTATACCGGTCAGTTGTGAACGGTAGAATGCATCAATCTGTTTTTTCCGTTGGATAAAGGAGGGCAACAATTCCATCTGGGCAACTCCCATAGCAGCCAGCACATTCACGAGGCGGTAATTATACCCCACCTCATCATGAATGTATTCAAAAGGATCGCTTTTGGCCTGCGTAGTAAGGTGTTTGGCCTTTTTTGCAATCTCTTCATTATTTGTCACAATTACTCCCCCACCTCCGGTTGTAATAATTTTGTTGCCGTTAAAACTGAAACAACCTATTTCGCCAAATCCTCCCGAGTGCTTGCCTTTATAATAACTGCCCAATGATTCGGTAGCATCTTCTACTACCAGCAGATTATACTGCCTGGCCAGTTGCATCAGACGGTCCATATTACAAATATTGCCGAGCACATGAACAGGCATGATACAACGGATCACCCGGTTTGTTTTACGATATATACATTCATTCTTCCGTTGTTCTGTTTCTTCTTTAAAAAACCTCTCCAGAAGATCGAGATCCATTTGCCAGGTATTAGGATCAACATCCATTAATACAGGATCAGCTCCTGTATATTTAATGGAATTCACCGATGCAATAAAAGTAACATTGGGCACAATTACGTAATCGCCCTGTTTTACTCCCGCAAGCATTAATGAAATATGAAGGGCAGACGTTCCGTTACTGGTAGCAACTCCATATTTGCAGCCCGCAAATTCCGCCACCATGTTCTCAAATTTTGTAACATATGAACCAACGGAAGAAACCCAGCCGGTATCCAGGCATTCTTTTACATATTTCCATTCATTTCCAGCGATATTAGGGCCTGAAAGCAATAGCATAATTCAAGGAATTGGTTAAACAAACAATCGTATCAGATATTACTAAATTTAGCAGCACGGGCATCAGTGATAATTCCACTATGCATCAGCTTTATAATCTCCCGGATGCCGTCCGGAACTTTTTTTGTGATCGAAAATCCGAGTTCGTTTTTGATCTTATCACAATTAACACGGTAATCACGCGGGTCTTCTGTTCTTTCTACATAGATCGCTTTTGCATGTGGTAATTGCTTTTGAATTTCTTCCATTAGCATCCGCTTGCTGTAATTCTCGGTTGTGTCTCCAACATTGAATACATTTGCTTTCACTTTCTCTTGTGGTGCTTCAAGTACCAATACCACTGCACGTGCCAGATCATCTACGTGACAATAGGGTCGATTGAACTGAGGGCCCCAGATCTCCTGCTCACCGGTAAGACATACATTACGTGTGAATTCATTCACGGTTAAATCAAAACGGATGCGCGGAGAGAAACCGTACACGGTTGAGAATCGTAGTGCGGTTGCGCAGATACCCGCATCCTTACGATCTTTGAGAAGGTAGTTTTCGAATTTTACTTTTAACTCCGCGTAAAGGGAAACAGGACGCAATTCGGATGTTTCGTCTACATAAGAGTTTGGATCAGCCATTTTTCCATAGTTGCTGCAGGTAGATGCAAAAACAAAACGTTCTAGCCCTGCAGCCTCTGCTTTTTCAAATAGCTTAACAGAAGCTGCCCAATTTACTTCCTGTGCTTCATCAGAAAACTTGGAGCATGCGGGATCTCCGACAATTGCGGCTAAATGTGCTACATGGTCAACGCCATTCAGAGCACGATCAATATCAGTATCGACCCTGAGATCGCCACGCATAAACTCAAAAGCCGGATGCTGGGCTACATCATATAAGGCATCACCTCCAAACTTGAGTGAATCAAAAGCACGTACATGATATCCTTTGTTCAGCAATATGCGGACAAGAACGGAACCAATATAACCGGCACCGCCGGTAACAAGAATTTTCTTACTCATTGTCTGATGGTTTACTTAAACTTTTTTGGTTATAGAAAAGCAAAATATTTTATTCAAGCCCTAATACAATAGCTGTAACATCACGATTCCATTATGTCAGCGTCTGCTACCGGCAGGGTTGCCCCACACGGTAGTATTATCTGATATGTCTTTGGTAATCACACTCCCTGCTCCGATTATTACCTGTTTACCGATTGTAATACCTTGCCGGATAACTGAATTTGCACCGATAAAACTACCATGATCAATTTTCACATTCCCACAAAGTACTGCACCGGGCGCAATATGCACAAAATCACCGATTATACATTCATGTTCTACAATACAGCCAGTGTTACAAATAACCCCGTTACCAATTACTGTCATCGGGTTCACCAGAGATCCGGCACTCACCATCACGCCATTACCTGTTTTTACTGTATCAGCCAATACGGCCGCAGGGTGTATGGCATTAATAGCCGGCCGCAATAGCTTATCGTTTAAATAAGTGCAGATTTTCTCCCGTATCTTGTTGTCACCTATTGCCACAAAATAGTCGTATTTTTTCAATTGGTCCAGTACATCCTGCTCACGACCAAGATAGTCCAACTGATAGGGATTATTCGTTTTGTGTTCCTGGTCACAATAGGCTGTTACAGACCTGCCGGATAGTTTAAAAATATCGATCAGTACATAAGCATGCCCGGAATAACCAATGATCGCAACAGGCTTTTCTGAAACTGCCATTTTAGTTCTTGTTTTTTTTAGAGCTAGTACGCTGGTTCAGTAAATGGTTATATTTTTCCAAAAGGTAACCATGTACAGCAGGCTGACTGAAATGTGCTTTCACTTTCCGAAGTAACTGAGCAGCGCATTGCCTCATTTGTCCTGGATCAGCCAATGCCTGTTCAATTTTCTGTTGCAATTGCATGGCACTCCCCATTTCAAAAATCAGTCCGGTTTTTTCATGTTCTACAATATCAATATTCCCTTCGATTCGGGAGCAGATAATAGGACATTCCATTGCACCTGCCTGAAGCAGCACATTCGGAAAACCCTCCCTGTGGGATGGATGAATAAGCATGTTTGCGATATGCATAAAATATTCCACTCCATCATTCCAACCCGCCTGTATAATGCCGGGGTGTGATTGGATCAGGGCACTGCTTTCAGGCGTCACGGGATCCAGTTCATCTTCAAAGGTTCCTACCAGCACCAGGCGCAGGCAATTGTTCTTTTTATATACTTCATTAAATGCTTTAACCAATTCATCAATGCCTTTATCATGAACAATCCGTCCTACCGTCAGTAAATAAGTGTATTGGCCATCGTATTGTATCAGTTTCTTCACCCTTACAATCTCTTCGGTTCTTAGTGCATCAACATTAAATCGTTCAAGATCGATCCCATTGCTGGATCCCTTGCCAACCACTTCAAGATGCGAAGGTTTGGCTAGTTTATTACGAACTAGATAATCCCTTAGTGAAAAGCTGTTTGGCCAAACATGGGTTGCGGAACGCATTGTCAGTTTTTCCATTGCCACCAGCACCTTACGGGTAATTCCGGTTGTTGTCATAAAACGCAAGCCGGCTATAGTATGTACACGGACCTTCACTCCAGCCATCCTTGCGGCAAGCATGGCCAGCAAACCTGCTTTGGGTGTATGAGAGTGAACAATATCAGGTTTTTCTTTTTTTAAAATCCGGTATAGCTTCCACAAGGAGCGGATATCAGCAAAGGGCGTGATCTTACGCGTCATGTTTATCACCAGGTGGGAGCAGCCTTCATATTTAATTACATCTTCTTTCTCCGGTCCGTCGCTACTGATCATGATCACATCAAAGCCATGCTGCTTCATAAACCGCATCTGGTTCCGCAACAGATATTTAAGAGAAAGGGTGGTAGTAGTGATACGAATCAGTTTGGGCATTCTTCCCGATTTGAGTTATTTATTCAGATAAGATTTCCTGTACCATACTTCAAGAGCAAAGAAAGTCCATAACATTTTTGCCCGTTTTTCATCTCCACAGTTTATTTTCCGCTGCCAGAGTTGGTCAATAAAGCCAGGCTTGACATAATTTCTGCAATATGCATCCGGAGAAACAATATAGTCAGCGATAAGGTCTTTCAGTTCGTTATCAATCCACTTCTTCAGTGGAATCTCGAAACCGCGCTTCGGTTGATGTATGAGCTCAACCGGCAGATATTTCTCTGCCAGTTTACGAAGCAGGTATTTCGTCTGACTTCCTTTTATTCTGAAATTGTCCGGCAAAGCTGGAATATATTCCAGCAATTCCTTTGCCAGCAATGGGCTTCTTCCTTCCAGCGAATGTGCCATGGTGGCGATATCCATTTTAACCAGCAGGTCACCTGCAAGTATATTATCAAAATCAAGGTTCATGATCTTTTGCAAGCCTGTGAGAGACGACTTGCTGATAGCATCAAAATCATTCCGCACCTGATCCAGTATCCCATCATCCGATATCAAAAAAGATTCATATCCTTCAAAACTATCTATTGTTGCGCTGAGGTAAGCATCCAGCCCATTCTTTCTTGCAAAGTCTGAAAGACGGTATAAATAATTATACTTAGACTTTTTTTGATGAGGCACAGGTAATATCATATGTGCAATCTTAGCGGCTGATTTTACCAGTCCGCCTGGATTGAAAAAATCGTACTTGGCAAAGGGGACATAGCGACGGTAACCTCCGAATAATTCATCACCGCCATCACCGTTGAGAATAACAGTAAGATATTTTTTCGCCTCTCGGCTTACATAATAACTCGGAATAGCAGAGCTGTCAAAAAATGGTTCGCCGTAATTGCTCAAAATCTTTTCGACATCATTTACCAGCGAATCAAATGATATCCGGATCTCATGGTGGTTGGTTTGATAACGGTCAGCTACCAGTTTTGCAAGAGGGGCTTCATCATATTCTCCTTCAAATGATACCGTGAATGTATTTAAGCCGGGATTGTATTGTTTGGCTATTGCAGACACCAGTCCGCTATCAATGCCACCGCTTAAAAAGGAACCAACTTCCAGGTCAGACGATTCGATCCTTCTTTTAACAGCAAGATGCAGGAGTTCATCAGTTTTTTGAAAAGCGGTATCAAAATCATGTTCGCCTGCTGCATTATAATAAGTATGGATATTCCACCATCGTTCAGGTTTTACTTCCGGTTGTGCTAACGATATCCTGGCGAAACTACCGGCTGGTAATTCCCAAACATCTTTATATGGCGTAGCGGATTTATAAAAATATCCCATCCGCATGTATTGCTGAAGATTGCGTGTGTTGACCTCAAGGGATACCTGTTCACTGATCGCATTCAACTCACTGGCAAAAAGGAGTTTTTTACCATCGGCATAATAATATACCGGTTTTTTACCTGCCCTGTCTCTTACCAGAAGAAGTTCATTATTTTTCGAATCACAAATAGCAAGGGCGAACATACCGTCAAAATCGTTGAAACAGGCGGTTCCGAGTTTGGCATAAGCGTGCAGGATGGTTTCGGTATCAGAATTCGTTTTACAGTTAAGCAAGTGTTTCGCCCGAACTTCCTGATGATTATAAATCTCACCATTGAAGATAATAGTGAGGTGTTCATAGTGCATCGGTTGTCGGCCACCGGCTACATCGAGGATGGCCAGGCGGTGATGATGCAACTGTAGGTTATCCTTCTCAAAAGTAGTTTGCTCATCAGGACCGCGATGAAACAGACACTCTGTGAGAAGAGGAATGTTCAATTTAAAATTGATGGAACCAGCAATACCACACATAATCTAAAAAAAGCGTTTACTGAAAATATAATCTGATGAAAACTTACCTGATTTTTGCATCACGATAAATAACATCATCAAATAGAAAGGAAGACAAGGAATTTTATATCTGGCGAGAGAGCCGAAATTAAAGGTGGTAATACCAACAAAACCCGCAAAAACAATCGTAAAAATAAAGCAAAGAAGTGTGATCGGATCAGAGAAAACAGATCTGAACGATTTTAATATACCGATCCGCCTGAAGGTCATAAATGTAAGGACTAAAAAAGCCAGCGATTCAAGGGCACTGAAAAACATCAGGGGATTCTGTATTTCCCAAATAAAAGGGCGGAAAAGAGTGGTAAAAATGCCCAATGGGAATAGCAGTATCAGGCTTGTAAAATCGTTACCCACATTTCCTACTTTAAAATAAGACCCCTCCCCCTGTGTTGTTTCAAATCCCGATTGCACCCCCTGCACGGTTTGAAT
>CBHEUU010000085.1:0-11012 GCA_965990355.1 uncultured Chitinophagaceae bacterium | reverse complement strand
CTTTCAGTTGCTGCATTTCTTTCTCCCGGGTGTCCAGCAAAGAACCATGTGCCTGCAAGTGCTGGCGGAATTCCAGTTTATCTTTCAGTTCAGCAATGGCTTGTTGCCTTTCCTCTATGATTGATGTGTCTGGATGCAAGAGGTTTTGGGCCAAGGCTTCTTTACCAAAAGAAGTGCTGCAGCGGTTGAGATAGGGAAACAAACCTCCGTCTCCAAACATATCAAGATCATAAGAGTAAGGGTGATGCGGATCGGTATATTCTTTTCCTGTGCTATAAACAGAAGGTTGGCCTTCCAAAAAACTGATCTCATCACTGTTCAGCTTAACGAGGGCTTTATAAAAAGCAGTCTTCTGCTGCATCTGATCATACACACGGATCATAAGCAGGAATACTACCAGCAATACCAGCGTGCCAATGATAAAACCAGCGGCACCTGTTGCAAGAGATTTATATCCTAAAAAAATAAAACCGCAAAACAAGAGCAGCCGTAGCAGGCTAAGCCAGCCAAGTTGTTGTTTCAGTAATTGAGCTTTGGAAGAATAACGTGTTAACAGCCCGGAATAAACAGTATGTGCGTCCACTTGTGTCAGTTTGAAAGTTAGTCAACCGGGCACTTTTCATGATAGTTCACCAGTTCGATCGGTGTTTTCTCTACAGTAAAGCCACTATAAGTCTTCACTACTTCATCCAGCACTTCATTCACTTCTTCTATCGTATTCAGTGTTACCAGGCGATTGCGGAATTCTTTGATGTTGGGCAAACCTTTCAGGTAATTGGCATAATGGCGGCGCATTTCATTGATGCCAACAATTGGGCCTTTCCATTCCACGCTTTTCTGCAAATGTTTACGGGCTACGTTCACCCGTTCTTCCGTAGAAGGCGGTGGTAAATGCTCACCGGTGCGCACAAAATGTTTGATCTCGTTGAAGATCCAGGGATAACCGATAGCGGCTCTTCCGATCATTATACCATCCACGCCATACCTGTTTTTATAGGTCAGTGCTTTTTCAGGACTGTCAATATCACCATTACCAAAAATGGGAATATTGATGCGGGGATTGTCTTTCACTTTACCAATCAATGTCCAGTCGGCTTCACCTTTATACATCTGTGTGCGTGTACGGCCATGAATAGCGAGGGCTTTAATGCCTACATCCTGCAGGCGTTCGGCCACTTCTTCTATATTGAGCGAATTACTGTCCCAGCCCAGGCGGGTCTTTACCGTTACAGGCAGTGAAGTGGATTTCACCACAGCTGAAGTAAGCCTCACCATCAGGTCAATATCTTTTAACACACCTGCACCAGCGCCTCTAAGTGCAACTTTTTTTACAGGGCAGCCGAAGTTGATATCCAGCAAATCAGGATTGGTCACTTCCACGATTTTGGCAGCTAATGCAAGACTGTCCTCATCACCGCCAAATATCTGGATGCCTACCGGCCGCTCGTAATCAAAAATGTCCAGCTTTTTACGGCTTTTGATCGCATCCCGTATCAATCCTTCCGACGAAATGAATTCTGTATACATCAGGTCGGCCCCGTTGTCTTTACACACGGCACGGAAGGGCGGATCGCTTACATCTTCCATCGGTGCCAGAAGAAGCGGAAAATCAGGGAGTGATATGTTTTCTATTTTTACCATAGATGCCGGATAAGGTTGAAATGCCCATAAAAAAACAGGAACATCTGCCAACTCTCAGCTATTTTTGCGCCTGCAAATTTACGTCTAATCAGGCAAGTTGCAGGATTAAACTCAACCAACCCTCAAACTATGTACGATAACGACTCGAAAGGCATTTCTTATACGGCAGGCTTTTTCATGCTGATAGCGTTCGTTATAGCTGGTATGATGTTTACACAGGTGCTGATGGGACCTATCTGGACGGGTTTAACGGGCAAGAGCATATCAGTGCTCCAGGAAGGATTGATGGGTCCGGAAGACGCAACGGCATTAAAACTGATCCAGTCATTAAGTGCCATCCTTGGATTCATGGTCCCTACTTTTGTTACAGCTTTTGTACTTCACCGCCGCCCCGCGAAATTGCTGGGGTTTGATCCGCAGGGCATGCAGGTAAAACAACTGGGGCTTGTAGTGCTGATCATTGGAACAGCCCTGTTTGTCTCCACCTCATTTTCCTATCTTACCCAGCTGATACCTATCTCACCATCATCCAAAGCTTATTTTGAAAAGTTGGAAGAAAACTATAACAGGCAGGTGGGTATTATTATCAATCTCAAAACTGTATGGGATTATATACTGGCATTGGTGATCATGGCTTTACTGCCGGCCTTTTGTGAAGAAGTCCTCTTCCGCGGCGGCTTCCAGAATTTTCTTACAAGGGGTATCAACCAACCCTGGGTAGCAATCATTATCGTGAGTGCGCTCTTCAGCGTAATGCACCTGTCTTATTATGGTTTTCTTTCCAGGTTTGCGCTTGGTATAGTATTGGGGGCTCTGTATTATTATTCAGGAACGATATGGTGGAGTATTGCGGCGCATTTTATCTATAATGCACTTGCCATTACCATGCTGTATGCTTATACGCTTCAGGGTAAACCGCTCAAGGAAGCAATGGATGAAAATGTAGAAAGTTTCTGGGGCATCCTGGCACTGGTACCGCTCATCGGGTTATTTATCATATTTAAAAATACCACTGCGAAAAACAGGCGCAGGCTGGCTTAAATTATTTTCATGGCATTCAACTGGCCAACATTCCGCACAAGGGCTCTTACCGCCATCATTTTTGCAGCAGTAATGCTTACCGGTTTATTATGGAACCAATGGAGCTTTCTGGTGCTCTTCTCCATTATTCATTTTGGTTGCTGGTGGGAATATTTCCGGTTACTGGAAAAGATCCATAAGGTGACTTATGATATCTATGTAAAAATGGGATGGATGCTGCTGGGATATGGGTTAATGCTTTGGTTTTGCGGGGACACGTACAAAATTGCTGGTTATGGGGTCAGGCAGAATGTTTTTCTACCGGTATCTATTGCTGGATTTATTTTGCTGATAGCAGGTATTTTCATGAGCAACCGGATAAAGCTGAAATCATTCGGTGCAGCAGCATTGGGCATACTCTATATTTCTCTGAGCTGGGGATTATTGCTTGATTTGTTTTCAAATACACTGGATATCCATGTCAGTGACACCATGTTTGTGCTGACGGGTGTTTTTTTTCCGGTTATTATTATTGCCAGTATCTGGATCAATGATACAATGGCTTATATCGTGGGGTCTTTTATCGGCCGCCGTCCTTTATCATCTATCTCGCCAAAGAAAACATGGGAAGGCACTATCGGCGGTATACTTCTTTCTGTGGGAGTTGTTGCCTGGGTATTGCCTTTGTTTTTCTTTGGCAATCAATATGCGACTTACATATCTTCAGCAGCCAGCCTCCTGGTGCCGGTTGCATTGATTGCCGCCGTTACCGGAACAGTTGGCGACCTGCTGGAATCCAAATTGAAAAGAATGGCAGGTGTAAAAGACAGCGGCAGTATCATGCCCGGACATGGTGGTTTTTTAGACAGATTCGATTCCCTGCTTGTGGCCATTCCTTTTGTTTGGCTCTACATCCGTTTTTTCCTTGTTAAATAAAATAATCATCTTTGTCCCTCAATTTCAACCTTATGACATTTCATAAAGAAGGATATACATCAATCGCCATTGCTGCCATTATTTTTGGCGTGATCAATCTCCTGTCCTTTTATTTTCTGAGTTTCAATTATCCCCTGCTCACAGCCCTGATCTCTGTTGTTACCCTGGGCTTGCTGATCTTTATCATATCTTTTTTCAGAATACCCAAACGCGCTCTTACTATTAATGAAAATGCCATCATTGCTCCTGCTGATGGCAAAGTGGTGGCTATTGAAGAGGTGCAGGCAGATGAATATTTCAATGACCGCCGCATCCAGGTATCTATTTTTATGAGCCCGCTGAATGTGCACGTTAACCGCAATCCTGTTACCGGCGATGTTGTATACAGCCAATACCACAAAGGGAAATACCTCGTGGCCTGGCATCCTAAATCTTCTACGGAAAATGAAAGACATACAACAGTGTACCGCAAAGGCGATAAAGAAGTGTTGACCAAACAGATTGCCGGAGCACTGGCCAAAAGGATCATCAATTATCTTAAATCCGGCCAGCAGGTGAAACAGGGAGATGAAATGGGTTTTATCAAATTCGGCTCCCGCGTTGATCTTCTTTTACCACTGGATGCAAAGATCAAAGTGAAGATTGGTGATAAGCCGCAAGGAGGAGTAACCGTTGTGGCGGAATGGTAATAGCCCTAAAATATCTGTTCGAGTTCTTTTAAGGAATTCACTACATAAGTCGGTTTGATCTCTATCTCTGTAACGCCAAGGTGATTTACAAATACCTGGTCCATGCCTGCATTCATCGCTCCCTGTATGTCTGCGTCAAGAGTATCGCCCAGCATGATGCTGTTGCCAACAGTTGCACCGGTCCTTAATAAAGCATAATCGAAGATCTCTTTATTCGGCTTTAAACTGTTGGAACCTTCAGAAGTGATCACTTCTTCAAAAAAAACATCAAGGCCAGAGTATTTGAGTTTGCTATGCTGCACTTTTTCAAAACCATTGGTGATAAGGTGAAGCCGGTAATCTTTTTCCTTCAGGTATTGCAGTATTTCTTTGGCATGCGGGAACAAAATAGTGCGGGTAGGCAGCAGTTCCAGGAATCGTACACTCATGGCTTTGGAAAGCTCATCATCTGCAATTTTAAAATCGAGCAGGGAAAGCCACATTCTCTTTGTTCTCAATTCGTCCTGACGGATAAAACCTTTGCGGTACCTTTCCCAGAGTTTCTCATTGTGAACCAGGTAATTTCTATAGAACAGTTCAAAATCGTGAACGCCTCTTTCTTTCAACTTCAATTCTTCATAGAGGCTTTCCAGGGTTACACGGGCATTGGCATCGAAATCCCAGAGGGTATGGTCCAGGTCAAAAAACAGGTGTCTGTATTGCATGATGCAAAGTACGGCCAGGAATTTGTGTTTTAAATGCATTTAATGATAAATCATTTTTAAAAATCACGGTACTTCGCTGTACAAACAAGATAATTTATGAATGTATTGATTACAGGTGCTTCCCGTGGCATTGGCAAAGCCATCGCAGAGGTATTTGCTGCAAACGGTTATTCCGTTTTTCTGAGCAGCCGCAATGAAAAGGTGCTGACTGAAACTACCGTCGAGCTGCAATCAAAATATCCGGCAGCATCTGTAAGATCAAAGGCCTTTGATTTAGGTAATAAAGAACAGGCAGCAGCACTGGCTGTATGGGTACAGGAATTCATCCAGGCGCCTGATATACTCGTCAACAATGCCGGCAGCTTTGAGCCCGGCAGTGTTTACAATGAACCTGAAGGAGTGCTGGAAAGCCAGATGGCCACTAATTTATACAGCGCCTATCATCTTACGCGCGCTTTGTTGCCCTCCAGGAGGAAGGAAGGTGCAGGCCGTCACATTTTCAATATGTGCTCTATTGCTTCCCTGAAAGCGTATAACAACGGCGGAGCTTACAGTATCAGCAAATTTGCCTTGTATGGTTTCAGCAAAAATCTGCGCGAGGAAATGAAGCCGCATGGCATTAAGGTCACCGCCGTGGTGCCCGGCGCCGTATTCACTGATTCCTGGGAAGGGTTTGACAACAGCAGCAAACGCATCATGGAAGCCAGTGATATTGCCCAATTGGTATACACTGCTTCCAGGTTATCCATCCAGGCTTGTGTGGAGGAGATTGTGGTAAGGCCGCAGCTGGGAGACCTGTGAAAGACGATGGCCGATGTTCGATAGCCGATCGCCGGATACATGGAAGCGGCCATTCGACCATCGAACATCGGCCATCGAATATTTTGCGAAGTTTTAGCAAATCCGGTCCTATTTTTATGAGGCATGAAAAAAGGCATTTTTACAGTTTCACTACTACTGCTTATGTTGGAAGCCAGCGCCCAGGTGGCGCTGAGGACCATCGTTACGCAGGGGCCTGTAATAGCCGGGGAGGCTTTTCAGGTGCAATATGTGCTGGAAGATGCCGAACCAGAGATTGATTTTTTTCAACCTGACTTCAGACAGTTCCGTTTTGTAAGCGGTCCCAACACTTACAGCGGCGTGAGTTATGGAACGGATGGACCCAAGCGCCTGAAGAATATTGCCTTCACACTTGTTGCCCTGAAAGAAGGCCGGTATATTGTACCAGGCGCCAGTGTAAAACTTCGCGGCCAGGTATTCAGAAGTGAACCGGCTTCACTGGAAGTGATCAGCAAAACCACTGCAATACAAAGAGGCATACTGTCGGATAGTCCTTCTGTTGCCGCTGATTCTTACCTGCTACCGGGTGAAGATCCCTATGAAAAGATCCGCCATAATCTTTTTATGAAAGTGATGGTTGATAAAAAGGTTTGTGTGGTGGGCCAGCCTGTTACTGCTACTTTCAAACTTTATTCAAGGCTTAATTCAAAATCAGATATTGTTAAGAACCCCGGCTTTTATGGATTTGCCATACAGGACATGGTGAATCTCGCTGATAATGTATCTGCCACAGAAACCCTGAATGGAAAAAAATTCCAGGTGCATACAGTACGTAAAGTGCAGCTCTATCCTTTGCAGGCAGGGCTTTTTACTATTGACCCAATGGAAGTGCAAAACAAAGTGGAGTTCTCTACCAGCGCTGTAAGAAAAAAAACAGAACAGGAAATAACCGAAGGCGTAATGCCTACCGAAGACGAATTGTTTTCCAAACCAGGGTTTAAAGTATGCGAGAGCAACATGCATACGGAGCCGGTGACAATTAAAGTAAACCCTTTGCCGGAAAATGGCCGGCCGGCTGATTTTAGTGGTGCAACCGGCAAGTTTAAGATCTCGGCCTCACTGGTAAATGAAGAACTGGCCCGCAATGAGGAAGGTGATCTTGTATTGACAATAGAAGGAAAAGGAAACTTCCCCCAACTTGCCGCACCAGTAGTGGCCTGGCCAAAAAATATTGATGGCTTCGAGCCCGAAGTAAAGGACTCCCTGAATAAAGATCTTTCGCCACTTGAAGGAAAGCGTGTATTTAAATTCCGTTTTATTGCCAATCAAACCGGCATTTACACCATCCCTGCTATCAGTTTATCTTTTTTCGATCCGGACAGTAACCGTTACAGAACGGCTTCAACCAAACCAATAATAGTAAAAATAACCGGAGCAGCAGCAAAGAAACTGGAGGTTGCGCCGGAGAAAGAGCAAAAGCTTAGAGGGAAGACGGCAATATGGATCGTATCAGGACTTGCAATTATTGCCGCCCTCACAGTTATTGTGATAAGAAGAAAAAGTAAGCGATCAATAACGGTAACACCAGAACTAATAAGACCGGTGAATAAACCTTCAGTGACGGAATTACTTCAACCCGCCTCCATTTTACTGGAAGCCGGGGATCACTCTTTTTATGCTGCTTTGCGAAAGGGTATCTGGGAATTCAACTCACAGAAGTTTGGTTTATCAGGAAGTGGAATGAATAAACGTTCCTTGCTGGATGCACTTCAACAGGCAAATATTGACCATTCAGATCAACAGGAGCTTTTACGTATCCTGGATGCTTGTGAAGAAGGATTGTTTACCGGGGCAGTAGAAACTGGTGACAGAAAGGAATTGCTGGAAGAAACACGCCGGCTGCTGCTGAAAATAGCCGACATACCATTGCCAAAATAAATGCTACTCTGAATACTTGTATCCTACTCCTCTCACAGAATGAAAATACTTCGGATTACGGCTGTCTTCTTCAAAGTATTTACGGAAGTTGAGAATGAAATTATCAATAGTGCGCGTGGTTGGATAAACGTTGTAGCCCCATACTGCCTGTAATATCTTTTCTCTTGGCACTACTTCATTTTTGTTTTCGATCAGGAGCTTGAGCAACATCGTTTCCTTTTTGCTCAATTGTATTTTACCACTTGAGCGGGTAGTAGCTTCCTGTGCTTTGAAGTCAATCAGGTTATTGCCAAAAGTGTAGCTATTGCCAACAGAAGATTTATCCTGCAGTTTTTTATTCTTGTTGATGAGTTTGTGCACCCTGAGCAACAGCTCTTCAAGGTTGAAGGGCTTGGTGAGATAATCATCGGCACCTTTTTTAAGTCCCAACACCCTGTCGGCGCTGGAGTTTTTGGCACTGAGAATAAGGATAGGCACTTCATTGTTGCTGATGCGTATGCTTTCGGCTACGCTGATGCCGTCCATTTCAGGGAGCATCACATCGAGTATGATCAGGTCGAAATATTCGGTTTCAACAGCTTTAAGGGCAGCGGCCCCATCAAATGCAGAAGTAACATCATAACCTTCAAGCTCGAGATTAAGCTTTAACGCCTCATGAAGGTTCTCTTCGTCTTCTACCAGTAATATGGATGTTTTCTTTTCGTCGCTCATAACCTGTCCTAAGGGTTGAAGGTGACTGCAAAATTAGCTCCATGCGGATTATTGTTTGTCACCGAAATGTCCGCATTATGATCGCGTGCTATCTTACTGCAAAGATACAGGCCCAGGCCCGTGCCTTGCGTTTTCCTGGTGGCTTCATTGCCGATCCGGTAAAATTTTCTGAATACCTTTTTCTTTTCTTCATCCGGGATGCCTGGCCCCTGGTCGGCAATGCTCAGCTGCACAGTGCTGCCGGCTTTGGTGAGTGAAGCAGTAATAGGGCTTTCTTTCGGTGAATATTTAATGGCGTTTTCAAGAAGGTTGTTGATCAGGATCTGCAGCAGCATGGGATCACCTTTTACATCAGCATCTGCTTCCACCTGGCCATTGAAGATTCTGTCGGGGAAGCGGTTGCGGAAATCCTGGAGGCAATCTTTCAGCAGGTCAGACAGGTCCAGCTCTTCTTTGGCAAATGAATAACCACCTTCAAGCTGGGATGAGATAAGGATATTATTAGTAAGGAAATTGAGCCGCGAAGTTTCTTCGAGCGTGGTTCGGATCAGCCGTTTTTGTTTTTCGGGATCAAGGGCATATTTCTGCATGGTTTCCAGGTTGAGCCTGGCAACAGCGATCGGGGTTTTTAATTCATGCGTAACAGCCATCATAAAATTCTGCTGTTGCTGTTGCAACCTGAATTGGCGTCTTACAGAGCGGAATACAAAAGCAGCTGTGAAAATGATAAGGGCCAGGAAGAAAAGCCCTTCACTAAGGTGCATAATGGTCACCCTTTTTTTTTCTGCTGCAATTTGCAGAAATTCTTTTTGGTACAGGGAAGGTGATATGGTGCTGTCAATAGTGGCATTGAGTTGCTTCAGCCGGAAATCTGCCAGTGAGTAGTTTTGTTTTTCCAGTGAAATGAACCACCACACAAGTGCCACCACAATGTATGTCAGCATCAGCCAGTAAATAAAAGTGGCCCTTCTTATTTGTTTTCGGCTGTTATCGGGCATGTTTATCGGGGTTGCTTTTCCAGCCGGATGCCCGCATTCAGAACATTCTGAAGCGGGTCTTCCCGCATGATCTGTTCAAGAGTGAAAGTATAAGTGCCGGCTCTAAGGCTTTGCTTTTCGGACAACTCTATACGGTGTTCATATATATCATCCATGCCGCTGGCCAGCCAGCCCTTTTCGTTGGTGGCAAGGGTAAGGTCTTTCTGGATCTGGAGGGTGGAATCCTGGCCTGGCCCTTTTACATAAAGATTGATATAGATATTGCTGAAACTGTATTTTTCATTATGCCGCAGTATCAGGAAGATCCTGTACTGTGAAGTGGTATCCTTTATATTGAATTCAAAAGATGGCCTGAAATTACTTTTCCAGGCATGCTGGGGAATGGTCACGGTTTTTTCGTAAAGATCAATGGTAGTACAACCATACAGCAGGCACGAAAGAAGGGCGGCAACAGAGAGAAGTTTTTTCAAATCTGGAGTTTTCACAAAAGTAGTAAAGGTTTACAGCACATTCAGCACCTGTTCCTTGGCTTTTTCCAATTCATCTTTCATCAGCACTACACATTTCTGTATGGTGGAGTCGTATGCTTTTGAACCGGTGGTATTGATCTCCCGGCCGATTTCCTGGAGAATAAAGGAAAGCTTTTTTCCTTTGGATTCTTCGGGCTCCTGCAAAAGGGTTTTAAAATAATCACAGTGATTTTTCAATCGCACCTGCTCCTCGCTAATGTCTATCTTTTCGATATAATAGATCAGTTCCTGTTCCAGGCGGTTGCTGTCATAATTTTCCTTTCCCACCTGTTCTTCCAGGAGTTTGGTAAGCCCTTCCCTGATCTTCAGCTGGCGGAGAGGTTCCAGGCGGATCACTTCCTGTTGTTGGGTAAGTATATTATTAATACGCATCAGCAGGTCGAGCTCAAGTGATCTTCCTTCATCCAGGCGATGGGCATTCAGGTCATCTATCGCCATCAGAATAATGCTTTGCAATTCATTCCATTCTTTATCATTGAGGGTTTCAGCACTGGGGGTGATCACTTCAGGTAATTTAACCAGCGTGCTCAGGATATGCGATGGATCGAGATTAAGGGCGGCAGACAATTCGGCCAGTGGTTTGTAATATGCTTTGGCCAGGTCTGTATTTATAGTAACGGGTTTTGAGTTGCCGGTTTCTTTCAGGCTGATAGTGCAGTCAACACTGCCACGACCAAGTTTTTCTGAAAGAAGGCGGCGGATATCAAACTCAAATGGTTTCAACATTCCAGGTAACCTTAGCTGCAGTTCAAACTGCTTACCGTTTAAAGATTTAATATCTACGAGGAATGTTTTATCGC
Source organism: uncultured Chitinophagaceae bacterium (assembly GCA_965990355.1). GTDB lineage: Bacteria > Bacteroidota > Bacteroidia > Chitinophagales > Chitinophagaceae > Terrimonas_A. The sequence continues at coordinate 265 of CBHEUU010000085.1, read as the reverse complement.
CAGCGTTTTTCTCGGCTCTTCCAAAACCGGTCATGGATTTCAGCATGAGGACTTCTTTTTTGATTTGATCAAAGGTATCTTAATTATTGAATCTCTGTGTGGGTAGTATTACTGCATCTGGTATAAAGCACCAATGTTGGATGTCTAAAAGTAAAAATCCCTTCGAAGTATCGAAGGGATCATTATAATGGATGGGTTAGTAAGTACAGGGAAACGAATTTCCCAACACAATATTAAATATAATTTTTACTATCTAAAAAAATTT
>CBHEUU010000084.1:0-11048 GCA_965990355.1 uncultured Chitinophagaceae bacterium | reverse complement strand
CCTGCAGGCGAAACCGTCTGATATGAACAATAAAACCTATCTCGGATCATTCCGTAAAGTGCGCAATGCATTCCCGTTAATGACGGTTGGCGGCGTTTATGACCATCAACGTTCGGTATCAGACAGCAAAAGGGTTTTTATATTAACCCGTTCTGCCTTTGCGGGTCAGCAACGGTATGGCGCCAATACCTGGTCCGGAGATGTTGTCGCATCCTGGAATACTTTAAGAAACCAGATATCGGCCGGCTTAAACTTTTCACTTTGTGGCATCCCATACTGGAATAGCGATATCGGAGGATTCTTCCTTTGGCAATTCAGGAAGAAACTGGAAGATCCTGAATACAGGGAATTATATGTGCGCTGGCTTGAGTTTGGCGCTTTTTGTCCCATGATGCGCTCTCATGGCGCTGATGCACCAAGAGAGATCTATCAATTTGGGAAAAAGGGTAATAAGACATACGATGCAATTGAAAAATTTATCAGGCTTCGCTATCGCCTCCTTCCTTACATCTATTCCACTTCCTGGGACGTTACCGCTAATCATTCCAGCATGATGCGTGCGCTGGTTATGGACTTCCCGAAAGACAAGGCAGCTCTTGACATTAATGACCAGTTCATGTTTGGAAAAGCCCTCCTGGTAAGCCCTGTTACCAAACCGATGTATATTAAACCTTCGGTCAACGGAAAGGATACCAGTTTCCTCGAAGATTTCTCCAGCATCAAATCAAAAGACACTTATCTGCCGGAGGGCACAACATGGTACGACTTCTGGAGCGGTGATAAAATAAGCGGTGGCAAAATTGTTTCGAAAGAAACGCCGATCGATCTTATTCCACTCTATGTGAAAGCCGGTTCCATTATTCCCTTTGGCCCCGACGTTCAGTTTGCCTCAGAGAAACCCTGGGATGATCTTGAGATTTATGTATACCCCGGAGCGAATGGACATTTTGTATTGTATGAAGATGAAAAAGATAGCTATAATTATGAGAAAGGGATTTATTCCACTATTACCTTTAGCTGGGATGATTCAAAAAAAACACTTACTATTGGCGATAGAAAAGGTTCTTTTCCCGGAATGCTGAGCACCCGGAAATTCAATATCATCCTGGCAGCTCAGAATAATGGATATAGTGGCATGGGAACGAAGACACCGTATAAAACCATCACCTATACCGGAAAGAAAACGATCATAAAAATGTAACTCATGAAGACTTTTCGGACGCGTTGCTTTATTGTCCTTATTGCTTTCTTATTTATACAGGGAAATTGCCTCGCTGAAGTACGGTTGCCAAAACTGATCAGCGATGGCATGGTACTTCAAAGGAATACAAACATCAGGATCTGGGGCTGGGCCGTTCCGGGCGAAAAAGTAACTGTTCAATTCACCGGCAAAGTTTATACAACAGAAACGGCTGAAGATAACCGTTGGCAGATCATCCTGCCTGCGCTAAAAGCCGGAGGGCCTTATGAGATGCAGATCAGTGGGATCAACAAGATCACTCTTCGTGATATTCTGATCGGTGATGTATGGGTTTGTTCAGGTCAATCCAACATGGAAATGTCTATGAACAGCTTGCAGGTTAAATACCCGGAAGATATAGCCTCATCTGAAAACAAATTCATCCGGCAATTTGCCGTACCAAGAAAACATATTTTTTCCAAAACGATGGATGATGTTTCCGCAGGGGCCTGGGTCAGTGCAAACCCTAACACCGTTTTGAGGTTTACGGCAGCCGGTTACTATTTCGCCCGTGAACTCTATTCGAAATATAAAGTGCCAATCGGATTGATCAATGCAACACTCGGTGGCTCACGAACAGAGTCATGGATGAGTGAGGAAGCGCTGAAGCCCTTTCCTGATCTGTATGCAGAAGCCCTGAAGTATAAGGACTCAAACGTGATCATTCAAACAGAAGCAAATGACCGGCAACGGATAGCCGACTGGAACAAACGTGCCAGGGATACTGATGCAGCCTATGCCGACCCTTCCGGCCCCTGGAGCAAACCGGGTTATAATGATAATGCATGGGAAGAAATAAAGATACCCTCTTTATGGGCAAACAGTCCGTTAGGCGCCCTCAATGGCGTTGTATGGTTCAGAAAAGAATTTGATCTTCCTTCGTCGTTTGACGGGAAGACCGCAAAACTTAGTTTGGGGAATATCGTTGAAACTGATTCAACTTTCATCAATGGACAATTTATTGGATCTGCCGGATCGCAGTACATGTCGCGCAACTACACTATTCCTGCCGGCATATTAAAAGCCGGCAAAAATTCCATCACTGTCCGCATAGTATGCCCATCGGGAAGAGGCGGTTTTATACCACAAAAACAATATGCCGTTATCCTGGATAAAGAAACAGTAGATCTGAGCGGGGTATGGAAATTTAAATCCGGTATTAAAATGGAACCCCTGGTAGGTCCTTCATTTATCCAGTGGAAAGCAAGCGGGCTTTACAAGGGAATGATCAACCCTATCCTCCCCTACACGATCAAAGGGGTACTTTGGTATCAGGGAGAATCGAATATAGGACGGGCCGAACAGCAACGCACCCTGTTCGCTGCATTGATCAGTTCATGGCGTGATAGCTGGCAACAGGGAGATTTTCCATTCCTGTTTGTGCAACTGCCCAACTTCGGTGAACCCAGGAAAGAACCATCCGACGGTGGCTGGGCAAGATTCAGGGAAGCACAGGCGAGTGTATTGCCTTTACCTAATACAGGAATGGCAGTCGCTATTGATATTGGGGAATGGAACGATATACATCCCATAAATAAAAAGGACCTGGGATACCGGCTTGCATTGGTTGCCCAAAAAATCGCCTACAGCGAAAAAAAAGTTGTCTATTCCGGCCCGGTATTTCAATCGATGAAAACCGAAAAAGATAAGATCATTCTTTCTTTTAACCATCCTGGCGGAGGATTAATAACCAAAGGTGACAGCTTGCAACAATTCGCTATCGCAGGCCCTGACAAAAAATTTGTATGGGCAAAAGCTTCCATAAAAAATAATAAAGTGATTGTTTGGGCTGAAGGCATTACTAACCCGGTAGCAGTAAGGTATGCCTGGGCTGATGATCCGGAAGGTGCTAATTTATATAATAAAGAAGGGCTTCCTGCTGCTCCTTTCCGGACAGACAATTATTAGGAGTCATGATCAGGGTTTCCCACCAAGGCCACAAAGGTCCACAAAGTGTTCGCCCTGATAGAACTTTCTTTGTGGACCTTTGTGGCCTTGGTGGGAAAAAATCAAATTGAATCTCTACCTCCATTAATTATTTCTATTCAAAAAACGGCACATTCCGTACTGCATATTTCTTCATTGCTTCAATATTTAAATCCACTCCAATACCAGGTTTTTCAGAAAGAGTGATAAAGCTGTCTTTCACCCACTCTCCTTCGTAATGCACGATTTCTTTAAACATAGGTTCTGTATGGAAATATGATTGCCATTCAAGTATTAAAAAATTCGGTACAGACGCACATACATGGCAGGATGCCATACAACCCAGAAAGGAAGCAACCATATGTGGCGCAAAAGGCGTGTAATAAAGATTTGCGAGATTAGCAATCCGTTGCCCCTCTCCCAACCCTCCTGCTTTCTGCAAATCAGGCATAACAATATCAACCGCTCCGATTTCAAGCATTTGCCGGAATCCATAAGCAAGGTATTGGTTTTCCCCGGCGGCAATCGGCGTGCTTGATGAATCTTTAATGGACTTATATGCTTCTACGTTTTCTGCAGGGGTTGGTTCTTCCAGCCAAAGAAGATTCAATGGCTCCATCCGTTTTGCTACAGCATGCCCTGTGAATGCGTCATACCGGCCATGCATGTCTACCAGTATATCTACTTTCGGTCCAACAGCATCCCGCGCAGCAGCAATCTGGTCATACATCCGTTGCAACTCTCCCGGGCTTGCAGTCCAGTTATAACGATCATACTTCTCAGGATCATTCGCCTGATCGAGGTCAAACTTTATGGCGTTAAATCCCATGTTCTTTGATCGCAGCGCAGCTTCTGCAAAATCTTTTGGCTGCGGCAGGTTACGCTGATATAAAGCAGTATCGCAATACACACGTATTTTATCGCGAAACTTACCGCCCAGCAACCGGTACACTGGTACATTCAACGCTTTACCTGCGATATCCCATAACGCGGTTTCAATAGCAGACAGGACTGCTACATACATTCCGGCCTGGGCACCCTGGAAAAAACCACCTTTGCGGATATCTTCAAACAAACGATGCACATCCAGTGGATTCCGGCCTTTTAACCTGAATTCAAAATTCTTTACCAGGTGATACGTTCCCATTACTGCATCAACACCCTCTCCACAACCATAAATATCCTGGTTGGTGAACACCTTTACAAATAAGCTCCCACGGATATACCCGCATTTTATCTCGGTAATTTTTAAGTCAGCGGGTGCTGATGGTTTAGAAAAGTTGTCAATGGCTTTCTCATAGCCATTACCAAAAGAATTTAATGAAACAAAGGGCGCAAATGCCGATGCGATAGCAGCCTTTGTTATAAATGATCTTCTTGAATTGTTATTGCTCATATAGCGTAGCTTTATTTAGTTATTGAATTATTGCATAGCTTACCAGGTCCTGTCCTTAAGAAACTGCTGGATCTGTTCTTTCCCTACAGGCAACTCATTGATATGGTCATTTAACCACCGGGAAAAATCCTTCTCGATCTCTTCTGACCATCTTGCATCGATCTGCCCCGCAGTATATTTTCCTTCACGCAACCGCTGATGGCCGAACATATCCCTCAACCTTACGATCTCCGAAGTTGTCACCACTTTCTCTGCCAGATGTGGAGGGACGAACAATACCACCCCAAGTTTTCCCAATACAATATCACCGGGCATTACCGTTACTGTTCTGATCCTGGTTGGTTGATTGATGCCAACGATCATGGTCGTCAGATCACCCGGCGGGTTATGATAAGATGGATCGTAGCTGGTATAATAAGATGTGAACCCACCAATGTCTTTCAACCCTTCCACATCTCTCAATGCACCGTCATATACAATACCATTACCCGTCTTTGCATAAATTGCATTGCCCACATTATCGCCTATCGTAGGGCCATTCCGCTTGGCACCAAACTGATCTGCTACATATACATCACCTTTTACCAGTATGTCTACCGGCCATGAATTTTGTCCGCGTTTTCCTTGTTTTTTTCCTGCCGAATCAATCGCCTTCCACACATCCGGGCGGCCGGGCATAAACGTTGCCGTTACAGCCCTCCCCACGAGTACACTATCCGGGTTGATCACCTGCCATCCTTCGGCAACCTGGTAACCATAACCGGCATTCTTCATCACAGCCCATGCCTCTTCCACGCTCACCGATTTCATCCGTTGCAGGATCTGATCGGGCACCTTCGGACGTCCATCTGCAAAACGCTCGCCTTTCCACTCAGGAGTTAAAGCCAGCAATTGTTCTTTACTTATCTGAACCTGTTGTGCTGATAACCTGCATAGCGATGCAACAATCAGCAATGCAGTCAATGTAATTTTGCTCTTTATCATACCGTTTGTTTTTTTAGTAACTCAGACATTTCCTGATCAGGTACGGGATTATCCTCTTTGGGCAACCGGTTATGCCACCAGCTTGCCAGCGAAGATCCCGTCACGTTCATCATTGTGCCGAATATGACCGAAGCCAATCCAACCGTGGCTATTTTGCCCATGGCTTTGGCCAATGCTGATGCCAGTCCGGCATTTTGCATACCAACTTCCAATGCAATGGTGCGGCAATCTTTCTCGGGAAATTTGAATGCCCGTGCAGACCAGTAACCAAGGAAATAACCTGCGATGTTATGAATGAATGTAGCCACGATCAGCAGGCCTCCTACTTTCAATAAATTATCCCTTCCTGCTGCGGTTATCACCAGCAACACAAGTGCAATACCAACCATGGAGATAACGGGCATTGCTTTATCAATCCATTTTACTTTGCCACGGATCATGTAGTGAAAAGCAAGGCCGGCTATAATAGGCAGTATCACAATTTTTGTGATGTCCCATACCATTGCCCAAAAATCAATTTGTATATAACTTCCTCCCAGTAGTTTCATTAACGAAGGCGTTAACACGGGAGCCAATAAGGTAGATACTGTAGTAACCGAAACGGATAAGGCCAGGTTCGCTCTCGCCAGATAACACATTACATTGGATGCAAGACCACTGGGGCAACACCCGATCAATATAATTCCTGCAGCGATTTCACCAGGGAAATTGAATAGGTGGGCGACACTCCAACCTACCAGGGGCATGATCGTATAGTGACAAACGATACCAACGATCACGCCTTTGGGCATACGGAGAACATCAGCAAAATCCTTCAGGCTGAGCTCAGTTCCCATACCGAACATGATCGCCTGTAATAAAATGGGAATAAAAAACGAGGCATCCTTTGATCCAACCGTCTTGAAATATTCAGGAAAATACATGGCGATTGTTGCAACAGCCAGGATCAACACACTATACCAATAACCTTTAGTGATTTTACTTCCCCTGAATGCTATGGCCAGGCATACAAAGAACAATGCAAGCGACAAACCCGACAGACTGGTTTTCCCGGTAAGCCAAAAAATGATCATCAGTACGATGAAAACAATGGAAAGTGCATAGGACCATTGGGAATATTTTCTTAATGGCATAAAACAATCGTGTTTAACTGTTATATAAAAACGTTAGCATTACCTGCATATATGCATTAATGCTGTAGAGCTGCTATAGCAGCAAATTCGGTGGCCAGCTTTGTGCTGAGCCTTGTAAAAACCTTATAATGCTTCATGTATTTTTCGTGTGCTTGCTTATCAGGCGTTGACAGATCAATCAACTGAACGGTCTTTGCAGCTTCATCCAGCGTTGAATAAATCCCCATCTCTGTTGCGCTCAGCAAATAAGAACCAAAGCTGACACTATGATAATTTTGCCTGAACCTGACAGGCTTGTTATAAATATCAGCAACCATTTGTGCAACGAAAGGAAGAGTACCAAAACTTCCGTTGATACAAAGGCTATTGATCTTTCTATGTTCTTCGAGAGTTCTTCCAATACTGTAAATCCCATATAAGATTCCCTCGATCGTTGATCTGACGAAATGAGCTTTTTCATGTTTGATGTTTATTCCGAAATAAGCTCCCCGGGCATTTGCATTCCAGATAGGTGCCCGTTCACCCAACAGGTAAGGAAGAAACAGAAGACCATCAGCACCCGGCGATACTCTTGCCGCTTCGCCGATAAGTTCAGGCATTCCGTGCTCTACATCAAATGGATTTTTAAATTGACCAAACTGGAGTAAAAACCATTCAAAAACATTTCCTCCGTTGTTGGTCGGTCCACCGGACACATACCTGCTTTCTGTAAGGAGGTAATTAAAGAACCGCTGTTTTTCATCCTGTAATATTTTATTCCCCATCACCCGCACTGCGCCGCTGTCTTCAATCGTGATGGTGGCCATACCCTCTCCGTTGACACCATCACCTAACATAGCCATACACCCGTCACTGGAACCAACAAGTATTTTGGTATCCGCAGAAAGCCCGAGTGATGCCTGGTAGGCCCTGCTTAATTTACCTGCACGGGTAAACACCGGCGTTAGTTCCGGCAACATGCCTGCGTTTATCCCGGCAAACTTCAAAGCATCAGGCTCCCAGGCAATTTTATGAATGTTCAACAAACCTGTTGCCGATGCAATACTGTAATCGATCATGTATTCACCGGTCATCTGTTGAAGTATATAGGTTTTGAGTGAAAGAAATTTACTTACCTGTTTGAACTTGTCGTTTTCATTGTTTTTGATCCAGGCGATCTTTGTCAGCGGCGACATAGGATGTAGCGGTGTGCCTGTTGCCTTATATATCTTTTTTCCAAGAGCAGAATTTTTCAGTTCAGCAGCTTCCTTTATTGCCCGGTTATCAGCCCAGGTTATCGCTTTCCCCATTGGCGTACCACGTTTATCTATCGCTAACACACTATGCATGGAAGAACTGAAACAGATGCAGGACACTTTATATTTTTTAGCGTGAACCGTATCGTTCAGTAAATTCTTAAGTACATACAGCATCGTGATAAATACCTGGTCAGGATCCTGTTCACTATAATCCGGCTCACTATGAAATGTAGGGCAATAGCCTTTCAACGAACCGATAATATTACCGTTCAGATCAAATGCATACACCCTAACCGCATTTGTGCCCAACTCAATTGTGATAATACATTCCATGATAAATATTATTTAGTCCGTAAATGGTTTTTTCGGAACTGACTTGGCGTATAGCCTGTCAACTTCTTAAAAGTGGTTGAAAAATGTTGCGAAGAATAAAATCCCGTATCCAGTGCAATGTCTGTAAGACTGATGGATGGGTTTTTCAGCAGTTTGATCGCTTCCGATATCCGGATATTGATCAAATAACTGAGCGGTGAAAATCCTGAATGACTTTTTACTTTTTCATTAAATAAGGTGGTGCCCATTCCAGCCAGGGCAGCCATTTCCTCTACTGTCCATTGCCTGGAAAGGTCACGTCTTAGCTGTTGTTCCAGCTCCATAAAAGTTTTAAGAAAATCCCTGCCGGGATTGGATATCCTCGTGAATTGCCGGGCAACCTGGATCAATATTTCATCCAGTAAATGATTGACTCTTGCACAATACCCTACTTCACGGGAGAACAATTCAACCTGGATCATTTTCAGAAGATTGCCTGCATCGTAAAATTTTTGCAGCACAGGCAGGTGATCTGCTTTCAATATATTCCCGATCTCTTTATATTCTTCTTTTGATAAACTGCTCCAAGTCCCTGATGTCAGATTCCCCTGCTTATCATTTTCTATCCGGATATGTATCCATGAAAAAGTTCCGATCTCCAATACATTATTAGGATTACAGAGTTCCACCCCCGGCAGCAATATAGCAGCGTCACCAGGATAAAGAATAAAAAGGCGCTTGTTGATACGCCATTCAAACTTCCCTTCCTGGATATAATACATCTTCAACCCGCTGTCGGCTATGCAGGAGAAGCCTTCAAGACGGATAGCAGAATTCTTGATTACTCCTATCTCCATAATATGGGGAAATAATCGTAGTTCCTGTTCGTCATTATTATGACGAAGTACAAATTGGTTCATAAGCAATTCAGAATAGCTGCAGTTAGAGCCATTCCACGCAATCGTTGATCGTACTAAAAGTAAAGAAAGGGAAAATAGTCCGGTTGAATTTACAAATTTCAACGAAGTTAAATATTGGAAGTTTACAAGTTTCTATATGCCTAGCTTAGCTGTAGATTGCCAATTCAGGAATGCCCATCAATTCCTGATTTTTTTTAACCACAAACGACTTGCTTTATGAATGTCTATTCTGAGCCCCAAACCCGGGTGGGTTTGACGCGGTTTTTTTTCTCTCTCTTTTTTTTCCTGTTATTTACCAGTGCTTATGCACAAACGGTCACCGGCACAGTAGTTGATGAACAGAACAAACCAGTCAGCGGCACAACTGTAACCGTCAAGGGCAGCAACAGAGCCACGATGACGGACAACTCCGGGAACTTCAGCATCAATGCTTCCGGCAGCAATATCCTTGTCTTCAGCTTTGTTGGCTATACTACCCAGGAGCTGACCCTGAATGGAAGAACAACAGTTAATGTAACGATGTTCCGGTCAGAAGGTGATGACCTGACAATGGTGGTAGTGACTGCACTGGGCATAAAACGGGAATCCAAGAAACTCGGCTATGCTGCGGAAACTGTGCGGCTGAATGAGATCCAGCAAAACCGGACTGTCAATATAATGAGTTCGCTCGAAGGTAAGATCGCAGGTTTGGACATTTCCCCTCCCTCTTCAGGCGCCGGCGCCAGTACAAAGATCCGCCTGCGCGGACAATCGGCTTTTAACGGAGCCAACAACTCTCCACTGATCGTGATCAATGGGCTTCCGATGGACCAGGGTGCACGTGGAGCTGCGGGCAATGCCTCCCTCGACCTGGGAGATAATATGCAACAGATCAATCCTGACGATATAGAAAGCATGACCGTATTAAAAGGTGCTACAGCAGCTGCTCTTTACGGTTCAAGAGCCGCTAACGGGGCCATCATTATTACTACTAAAAACGGAGCAAAAAATGCAGGGATCGGTGTTGAGTACATCTCCAATTTTTCTGCAGATGAAGTACTGGATTTTACTGATTTCCAAATGGAATACGGTCAGGGGCAGGCAGGCGTGCGCCCTACCACACAGGGTCAGGCAGTAAGTACCGGCCAGTTTGGATGGGGTGCAAAACTGGATGGTGCACCAACTATCCAGTTTGACGGTGTGCAAAGACCTTATGTAGCACATCCTAACCGCATCAAGGATTTTTTCCGTACCGGAACTTCTTTCACCAATACCATTGCATTATCCGGCGGTAATGCCAAAGGAAGTTTCCGCGCTTCTTATTCTGACCAGGATGCAAAAGGCATTGCTCCCAACAATGATTATCATAAAAGAATCTTTAACCTGGGGGTGAGTCATAACCTCACGGATAAATTATCAGTACAGGTGAATGTGAATTATACCAACGAGGTGAATAATAATCCTCCGCAAGTGGGTGTGCAGGGTGCGGGCTCGGCCAATTTCCTTTACAGGATCGCCAACTCGATAGGGCTCGATGTGCTTAAGGAAAAAGCGGTTTCGGCAACCGGTACTGAAACACAAACCTCCGGCTTCCAGACCACGCTGATCAATCCTTATTACCTGATGCCCCGCCAGTTCATCATCAATAAACGGGACCGCCTCCTGGGTACAGCAACAGTACGCTACAATCTTTTCAAGTGGCTTTATCTTCAGGGACGGTTCAATATGGATTACGGGGTTACCTTCCTCGAACAAAACTATCCAACCGGTACAGGATCATCAACACCACTGAACCAGGCCGGAACAGGTTTTAATGGAACATACAGTGTTAATGAGGGTACCGGCAGGCAGATCAATGCCGATTTCCTGGTTGGAGGCAATCACAAATTCGGCGACTTCTCTGTTGATCTTAGCGTTGGT
>CBHEUU010000083.1:0-11049 GCA_965990355.1 uncultured Chitinophagaceae bacterium | reverse complement strand
TCCCAAAAGCAAGGCTTGACTCCGTGCAATCAGCGCAGGTAACCGCATATGTTAAAGCCAATGCAAAGAAGGCGTAAGCTTAACCGATTTTAATTTTAATTAAGATAAAACGACGTTAAACGAAATCAACCGTATGGTTGGTTTCGTTTTTTGTTTTTCATATTTGTACTGATCATTTTATTAACCAAAATCAGTTATTATGAAAAAGTATTTACTCTTACTTTCGATTGCTACTGTATGTGCCTTGTCTGCAACACATGCTCAAATAAAAAAAGGCGCCACTTTTCTCGGCGGTGATATTGGCGGCAACACTGTAAAAACCAAAAGTGCCGATACAACGTACTCAAAGCAGAATGGTATTTATATTTCTCCTGTTTTTGGAAAAGCCATACGGGAAAACCTGATCCTGGGCTTTGATCTCGTCACCAACATTTACAATAATGACAATGCAGCATCAGTTGGTTTCAATCATAAACAACGTATGTATGGAGGCGGTATTTTCCTGAGAAAATACAAACAACTTGGCAGCAGCGGGTTCTCCATTTTTGCGCAAGGCCGGTTCGGTGTTGGCTTTGGTAAGACAGAGCAGGAAAACCATAATTATGTTTATTCCTATGAAGAAAAAAATTTCTCAACAACACTCAGCGCTTATCCTGGATTGTCCTATACAATCAGCAGGAAACTGCAATTGGAGACCGGTTTTAATAATCTTATTGCTATCAGTTATAATAATACCAGAAAAACCGAAAATAATGGTTTGAACGTAAAGAATTTTAAAACAAACGGGTTTGAGGTGAATAGCAGCCTGGACAATCTTTCTTCCATTTACCTCGGGTTCCGTTTACTGTTGAATTAAACAAGCCGTCCTTTTACAAGTCCCACCCACCACCAGCGAACAAGGGCCCTAATCAAAATCAACCATTAACCTTAATCTTATAAGGGTCGCCCAAAGCGGCCCTTCTTTATTTACGGCGGATTAAACTTCCTGATTTTTTCCGGGTCTTACCCAAAATTTGTTTCATGCCATTGACCAACCAGTTAAAAAATCAGCATCTTCTCTGGCGTGCCGGTTTTGGCCCGGCAGTTGAGCAACTGGAGGACCTCCGCCAATTCACCCCCAAACAATTTTATAAAGCCCTGGTAAAAGCATCGGAAAAGAAACCGGTGTATATGAATGTGGCCGATAATTACCTGAAGGGCCTGTTTATGGGTGTGGAAGAAGTGGGCCGGATGCAAAAACGGAAAGACCTGACGCCCGAGGAAAGAAAAACTGTCCAGCGCAAAAACAGGGAAGGCGTCCGCAACCTCAATCTCACCTGGCTACGGGAAATGATCAACAGCGGATCGCAACTGCGGGAAAAAATGGCTTTCTTCTGGCATGGACATTTTGCCTGCCGCAACCTGAATATTTTTTACCAGCAGGAATTAATTGATGTGATCCGGCAAAATGCATTGGGCAATTTCGGCGTCCTGCTTAAAGAGGTTTCGCGTAGTGCGGCCATGCTCAACTTCCTCAATAACCAGCAAAACAAGAAGGGCCATCCCAATGAAAACTTTGCCCGCGAAGTGATGGAGCTTTTCACGCTTGGCCGCGGTCATTATGCCGAAAATGATATTAAAGAAGCTGCCCGTGCTTTTACTGGTTGGGGTTCCAATGTGCAGGGTGATTTTGTTTTCCGTAAGGGACAACATGATGAAGGCACAAAAACCGTACTCGGCCGCACCGGCAAGCTCGATGGCGATGCAGTACTGAATATATTACTGGAAGAAAAACAAACGGCCCGTTTTATCTGTACCAAGATCTACCGGTTTTTTGTAAACGATCATCCCGACCAGGAAAAAATAGAATGGCTGGCTGACCGGTTTTACAAATCGGAATATTAAATATCGTCGTTGATGGAGGATATTTTTACGAGCGACTGGTTTTATGAAGAAAAGAATATCGGCACCCGTATTAAATCTCCCGTGGAATTGCTCGCCGGTATTCAACGCATGCTGCCGATGACCTTGCAGAATGAAGAATCCATGCTTATCCTGCAACGTATACTTGGCCAGATGTTGTTCTACCCACCTAATGTGGCAGGATGGGCAGGAGGAAAAACCTGGATTGACAGCAGCACGTTGATGATGCGCATGCGTATACCACAACTGTTTAACGACGAAGATGAAATGAATGTAAGACCCAAAGATGATGATGACCAGATGATGGGGAATAGTGATGATGGAAATGCAGCTCCACCTGTGCGCGCCAAAGTGAAAAAACTAGGCGGCCGTGGCACTCGACCTATCAATGCCAATATAGAATGGGCTGCCTACACCGGTTATTTCAATAAAACGCAAAGGGAAGCATTAGTGAATGCAATGGCCGGTGTTTTATTGCAAACGAATACTGCCGTCAGTTCAGATGTTATCCGTCAGTATTCGGATGAAAGCAACAGGGAGGCATTTATCCGGTCGGCTACTATACAGATCATGAGCACACCGGAATACCAGCTTTGTTAACTTTTCAAACTTATTATCATGTTGTTTAAAAGAAAAGAATTCATCCAGATAGGTTCGCTGGCAACTGCTTCGCTGATGCTGCCCAAATTCCTGAAAGCATTTGAGGGCAAAGCCATGGTGCCACCTGGTAATAAAGTAGTAGTAGTATTGCAGCTGAGCGGAGGAAACGACGGATTGAATACTGTTATACCTGTAGGCAATGATCTGTATCATAAAGCCCGTCCCCGGCTTGGTATTGAGAAATCAAAAGTGCTTGGGTTGACAGATGAAGCAGGGCTACACCCGGCATTGACAGGTATAAAGGAGCTGTATGATGATGGCAGTCTCGCTATCATCAATAGTGTTGGATATCCAAATCCTGACCGCTCGCATTTCCGTAGCATGGACATCTGGCATACGGCCAGCCAAAGCAGTGAATACTGGAATGCAGGCTGGATAGGCCGCTACCTGGATGCACAATGCCAGGGCTGTGATAAACCTACGCAGGCAATAGAGATGGATGATATACTCAGCCTTTCCATGAAAGGAGAACATGTAAAAGGTATTGCAGTAAAAGACCCGCGGCGGTTGTATGGCACAGCCAATGAAAAGTTTTTCCGTGATGTAATGAAACATCATCCTGGGACAGATGGCGAGCAGCCCGTGGATTATCTATATAAAACGATGGCGGAAACATTGTCTTCTGCGGACTATATTTTCAAGCAAAGCCGTTTGCATCCTACTTCAGCGCAGTATCCTGCAACGGAACTGGGGACCAGTATGAAAACAATTGCTTCACTGATCTTTTCCGATATCAATACTAAAGTGTATTATGTGTCGCTGGGAAGTTTTGATACACATACGAATCAAGACATGCAGCAACAGCGTCTCTTTACAGAAATGAGTGATGCAGTGCGGGCCTTTACAAAAGACCTGAAAGCAAATGGACGCTTTGATGATGTATTGCTGTTTACTTTCTCTGAGTTCGGAAGACGTGTTTCGCTGAATGCGAGCGGCGGTACAGATCACGGCACAGCTAATAATATGTTCTTGATGTGTTGAGGGTTGAAGAAGAAAGGATTGATCAATCCGCTGCCTGACCTTTCAGATCTGAATGAAGGTGATCTGAAACATAAAGTGGATTTTAAAAATGTATATGCTACGGTTTTGAATAAGTGGCTGAATGCGGATGCGGCTAAGATATTGGGGCGGGAATATGCGTATATGGATTTTATATAGCGAGTTAATTGGGTCCGTGCCCTTTCTTTTATAAAACCTTTGTGTTCTTTGTTGTCTTTGTGGGATATATTTTCCCACAAAGACAACAAAGAACACAAAGAAATAAATTACTTAGATACTTTTTTTCTTGCTTACAGCTATCCGGTAAAGCGTAAAGCCCATCAGTGCAAAGAAAGCAACACCGAGCCATTTATAACCTTCGGTGCCTAACGAATCAGTAAGGCCATGCTCTGCATTTACTTTTGCCAACCCTTTGCTGACATTATCACTTGCTGATAAAAATGCGACAAGCACACCTGCCAAGGCTCCACCAGCAACCAGACCGGTTGCAAACAAATTACCCTTACCAAGATCTTCCTCTTCAGGCGCTACGTGAATGTTCTTCTTTTTGTTTTTCCATTCTATAATACCACGGATAGCACCGCCAATAAAGATGGGAAATGTGGTAGAAAGAGGCAGGTAGATACCGATAGCGAAACTGAGCGCTTTGATTCCGCATAGTTCCATCACGATAGCCATGAATACACCAACCAACACAAATTGCCAATCAAGGTTAAAGGACAGGATGCCTTTGATCAGCGTTGCCATCAGCGTACCCTGTGGAGCGGGATATTTATCAGAACCAATAGCATGTTGAATACCTTGTGCGGCCATTTCTGCCGTTGGCTGGTCCAGTATTTTAATAGTTGCGCCGATTGCCAAAGAGGAAACGATGGCGCCAACAAAAAGAGCGATCTGCTGATATTTGGGAGTAGCACCTACTAAAAAACCTGTTTTAAGGTCCTGTGAAGTTGCTCCTGCGTTTGCAGCGGCAATACAGATCATACTTCCCACTACCAATGCCATCGGCTCATATATATGGCCCGTCCATTTTACTGCAATAAAAATAAGACAGGTTCCCATCAGCGTGGCGATGGTCATGCCACTGATGGGACTGTTGGAAGAACCAATCAAACCTACGATCCGGGATGCTACAGTAACAAAGAAAGCGCCGAAGATGATCACCAGTAATCCCAATAATAATTTACTTCCAATGGAAGTGCCTGGTATTAATGAACTGGGAAGCAAAGCGATCAATAATATTAATAACAGGCTTCCGATGCCTACTACTTTAATGGAAAGATCGCGCTCTGTTCTGGGAATGTTTGATACAGTTGCAGTGGCGCCATCTTTTTTTAATGAACCAAGACTTCCTTTAAAGGAAGAGATAATAGTGGGAATGGTTTTGATCAATGTAATAAAACCGCCTGCTGCAACAGCACCTGCACCGATCTGCCGTATATAAGCTCTGTATATTGCATCAGACCAATTGGCAAAATTATGCGTTACGGGATCCCATCCGCTGGAACCTCCGGGTTTGGTAATATCTCTCAGGTAACCGAGTTTAACCAGCTGGCCGGCTATTACATCGGCATTCACCAGTGTAGAAAGAAGAGGGATAAGGACCATCCAGCTTAATATGCCACCGGCCACCAATACACCGGAGATCTTTGGACCTATGATATAACCTACACCCATATATTCGGGTGTAATTTCACCGCTTATCCTCGCTGATGGAAAGAAGCGATTAGTTTGTTTTGTGAAGAATGCAGGTACTTCTGAAATGACGTGAAATATTTTTTGAAGTATGGCGTAAGCAAAGGCAAAGCCTAATCCCATGAAAGCGGTCTTTGCAAAATCACCCCCTTTTTCACCTGCTTTCAAAACAGAAGCGCAGGCTGTTCCTTCAGGATAAGGAAGTGTTGCATGTTCTTTTACAATAAGTGAACGCCGCAGCGGGATCATCATCAGTGTTCCAAGAATGCCACCGAATATGGCAAGTATCAATATGGTAAAATAATTAAAGAAGCTGGCGCTGCCTGCTTCGCTCAGGAATAAGAATCCGGGAAGAGTAAATACTACACCGGCAGCAATACTTTCACCCGCAGAGCCGGTTGTTTGTATGATATTATTCTCCAGGATAGTGGTCTTTAAAAACTTCCTTCCGAGGGTTATCGCAATTACTGCAATAGGAATGGAGGCGGAAACAGTGAGCCCCGCTTTCAAAGCGAGATAAACAGTGGCTGCACCGAAGATGATGCCGAATGCTGCACCTGTTAAAACAGATTTGACAGTGAACTCTGCCATATTCGTTTCCGGTGCCACAAAAGGCTTGAAATTGGATGGTTGTTCTGCCATACAGTTAATTTATACGCGGAAGATAGGGAAAAGAAGCCAAGCAAACACTCGTTCCTACTTCAATCCCTTTTCTTTCATCACTTTGTTCAGCCATTTCAACATTCCGAAACCCATTGCTGCTGCTATAAGCAATAAAAGAAAATTCAGCCAGAAATAGTTTGCCTTCTGATCATACTTATCCCACATGGTAGCCAGTACTCCGGAAAGTTTATTGCCAATGGCAGTGGAGACAAACCAGCCACCCATCATCAGCGAAGTGATCCGTACCGGGCTTAGTTTAGAAACAATGGAAAGACCCATGGGGCTCAGCAATAGTTCACCCAATGTGATCACACCATAACTGCCGATCAGCCATAACACACTTACTTTCTCACTGCCATTGTGCCCCATGTACACTGCGGCTATCATTATCAAAGCAGAGAAGGCGGAGATCAATAATCCATAAGCGATCTTGGTGGCAGTGGAAGGTTCTTTTCCTTTACGCCTGCGCCATGCAAAGAATGCAATTACCACCGGTGTGAGCGCCACTACCCAGCCAGGGTTGATGGACTGGCTGAGATTGGTAGCCCAAAGGCTTACCTGTTCGCCTTCCTTTGGCAATTTTTCAGGAGAGACGTTTTTAAAATAAACAGGGTAATTGATCTCTGTCAATACTTTTCCGTTTTCTTTCTGTAAACGGAATTGCTGATCATACAATGCAACTGTGTCCTTGGTGTAGGTCACTTGTTTTGCCAGCACCAGGTTGTCAAAAACTTTTTGTGTAATGCCACTTACTTCCCGGTTGGTATAGCGATCGGCCCAGGTATTTAATGCGGAACCGTTTTGCTTGAACACAGCCCAGAAGAGGATCACTACGCCAAAAATGGTCAACAACGCTGCGATCGGCCTTTTTTCCTGTTTATCTGCTTTGATATAAATAGAGGAATAAAAACAGATCAACGGGATACAGGAAAAAATAAATGCATCGGTGGAGTCAGAACCAAACCAGGAGCCCGGTATCATCCAGCCAATAACACCGGCAATTACAGAGGGCAGCAGGATCACTAGAACTATTTTACCAAAAGACATATCTCCTTCTTTCACTCCTTTCTTTACATCATATACTTTGTAATGCTTTAGTCCCACGAGATAAACGGTCACACCAATGAACATGCCTATGCCTGCAGCGAAGAACGCATAACCCCAACCATAAGTGATGTATAATACCGCGCTGATGAAATTGCAGATAAACCCACCGAGATTGACACCCATGTAAAAGAGATTATACCCTTCATCTTTCTGATGCTGATGTTGCGGAACGGAATACACGTTCCCAAAAAGAGTAGCCATATTGGGTTTGAAAAAACCATTTCCTGCAATCACCAATGTCATGGAGATATATAAAATGGTGAGATTATGGATAGACATCAGGCAATAACCAACTCCCATCATGATCCCTCCGAGGATAATGGATTTACTGTAACCGAGATAACGGTCACCCAATAAGCCGCCAAGAAAAGGCGTGAGGAATACGAGTGCGATATAAGTGCCATAGAGATCGGAAGATTCAGCTTCAGTCATCGCATAACCGGCTTTTACATCTTTAAGGTAAAGTGTAAAAATGCCGATCATGAGATAGTAGCCAAACCTTTCCCACATTTCGGAAAAGAAAAGGCAGGGAAGAGCTTTGGGATGCTTTTTCCACATGCAATGGTGTTTTAAGATTGCTTGTAGCTATTATTTTATTCCATGCATCATCTTTTGCAGCTTTTTTGAAAGTAGCAAAAGAGTAATGCCAGCAGCAAAGGACATAAACACAAACAACATGAAAAAGTCATACAGGCTAGTCATCTGGTATCCCAGGAAAGAGGTTGTTTTACCATTTTCAGGGTAAAGCGCACTCAATACGCCTGCCAGCTTATTACCTCCGGCATTACCCAAAAACCAAACTGCCATCAATAGTGAGGCAAATTTGAAGGGGGATAATTTATTGAATAAAGAAAGACCAATAGGTGACATGCAAAGTTCTCCCCAGGTATGCAACATATATAAAAATGTCAGCCAGATAATGCTCACTTTGCCGGTAACGTTTTGAACGCCCCAGGAAATCCAAAGATAACCGAGGCCGAGAAAGATCAGACCGATACCCATTTTGGTAGGAGTAGCAGGTTGTTTGTTCCCCATTTTTAACCAGATCCAGGCAAAGGGTGCAGCAAAGATGACAATAAAAGCTGAGTTGAATGATTGGAACCAGGATGTTGGCATAACAACCCCGGGCCATAACTCCCGGTTTGTTTGCTCTTCTGCAAAAAGAGTGAGTGAGGCGCCCGTCTGTTCATAGGCACCCCAGAAGAATACAACAAAGAATGCAATGATGATCATCACCCAGATCCGTTGCTTTTCTTCTTTTGTAAGATTCTTATCTGAAAGAATGTAAATAATGATAAAAAGAAAACTTCCACCCAACAGATAAAACAGATAATTCACCCTGGTGTCAAGGTACATGGCGCCGATCGTCAGTGATGCAAAAGCCAGCATTCCGATGATAATGGCAGCGGGACTTAATACTGCTTTGGGAGGCGGAGGGATTACTGCGGGTTTTTGACCTGTTTCGGGATCAGCAGCCGGCTGGATCTTTCCTGGCGTTTCTCCTAAGATCTCGCCTTTAGGATTACGCACATATTTATTATGATAAACCTTTTGTACAATTAAACTGATTACCATCGCAATTGCTCCAACAAGGAATGCCCACTTGAAATCCGCAGGATTGCCGGTATTTCCAACAAGTCCGCAAACCAGCGGACCGAGCATTCCCCCTGTATTGATACCCATATAAAAGATCGTATAAGCAGCATCTTTGCGGGTATCATTTTCAGGATAAAGCTGCCCAACCATTGAAGAGATATTGGGTTTGAAAAAACCATTGCCGGCAATCATAAAACCCAGACCCGAAAAAAAGAGGAAAGTAGACAAATCTTTAGATGAATCATAAGTAGATGCGCAGGCAAAAAGGATCAACTCTCCGATGGCCATCACTATTCCGCCGACATAGATCGAACGTTTATTACCCCAGTACCGGTCTGCAATATAGCCGCCAACCAATGGACTGATATAGATCAGGCTGATATAGCTACCGTATAAATTAGAAGAGAAAGCGTTTTCAAATAATAAGGCTTGCGTCATGAACAGGAACAGTATCGCCCGCATGCCATAAAAATTAAATCTTTCCCACATCTCTGTGGCGAATAAAACATACAAGCCTTTGGGATGACCGCTGGTTTTTACAGGGGTATTCATGAGTGGGGGTTTATTTACAAATCAGAAATCTTAACCATACAAAGGGCTCAAAATAAGGAAAATTGATCACACGCAAATTTTTCAGGTATCTTTAATAATGATACCGATATTCGCAACCAAGTATAAAAATTCTTCACTGCACCATGCGAATACTGCTATTAGGCTCAGGCGGCCGGGAACATGCCCTGGCCTGGAAACTGAGTCAAAGTGTCTGGACTAACCCTCTTTATATTGCACCTGGAAATCCTGGTACAGCCAAATCTGGTGTGAACGTGGACCTTAACCTTTCTGACTTTGATGCCATTGGTAAATTCTGTGTTTATGAAAGAATAGAAATGGTGATCGTAGGTCCCGAAGAACCTTTGGTGAATGGACTGTATGATTATTTCAAAGCAAACGAAGAGCTAAAGTCTATTTATTTTATCGGCCCTTCCAAAGAAGGCGCCCAGCTTGAAGGAAGCAAGGCTTTCGCTAAAGCTTTTATGAAACGGCATGATATTCCTACGGCCGGTTATCGTGAATTTACGACGGACAATTATGAAGAAGGCATTAAACACCTGGAGAATCATCCATTGCCTATCGTGCTGAAGGCAGATGGACTGGCTGCTGGTAAAGGTGTGGTGATCTGTCAAAGCCACCTTGAAGCAGTTGCCGAATTTGAACTGATGATCCAACGCGCCAAATTTGGTGAAGCCAGCAAGAAAGTAGTGGTGGAAGATTTTCTTACCGGTATTGAACTCAGTGTATTTGTATTGACAGATGGCAAAAGCTATCTTATACTTCCTGAAGCAAAAGATTATAAAAGGATAGGAGAAGGTGATACCGGCCTGATGACCGGTGGCATGGGTGCAGTAAGTCCTGTGCCGATCGCTACGCCCGGCTTCATGCATAAAGTGGAAGAAAGGATCATCCGCCCTACTGTGGACGGTTTGTATAAAGAAGGAATTGAATACACCGGGTTCATCTTTTTCGGCCTGATCAGTGTGGATGGCGAGCCTTATGTGATTGAATACAACTGCCGCATGGGTGACCCGGAAACAGAAGTGGTGATACCACGCCTGGAAAATGACCTGGTAGGTCTTTGCGTAGCTGCTTCCCAGAAAGAATTGCACCTGGTGAAGATCCAGGCCGATCCACGCTCTGCTGCAACCATTGTAGCCGTGAGCCGTGGGTATCCTGCCGGTTATCAGAAAGGTTTTGAAATAACCGGTCTTGATGAAAGCTATGGTAAGCAATCACAGATATTCCATGCCGGTACCAAAGAAGAAGATGGAAAGGTAGTGACCAATGGCGGCCGCGTATTCTGTGTTACTTCTTTTGGTGAAACAATAGAAGATGCTGTGAATACTTCATTGGATGTTTTGCAATACGTTACCTACGATGGTATTTATTACCGGAATGATATAGGGTATGAGTTTATAGGAAAGTAGAAATTATGAACTACCACGATTACTTGCAGCTCGACAATATATTAAACGCTCAATTTCCTGAAAGCGATAAACAGCAACTTCCTGCACATGATGAGATGTTGTTTATCGTTATTCACCAGGCTTATGAACTTTGGTTCAAGCAATTGCATCACGAGGTCAATTCCGTTACGGCCATTCTTGCCAAACCATCCCTCAATGATAATTCGCCGGAATTGCAAACCATTGTGCACCGGATGAACCGTTGTGTTACTATTTTACGGGTGCTCGTTCACCAGATAGATATCATGGAAACCATGACGCCCATGGATTTTCTTGATTTCCGCGATATGCTACGGCCTGCATCCGGGTTCCAGAGCTGGCAGTTCAAAGAGCTGGAAGCCAAGCTGGGCCTGAAATACGAGCAGCGGCATGGGAACGAGTATTATACTTCCCAACTCCGGCCGGC
>CBHEUU010000082.1:0-11054 GCA_965990355.1 uncultured Chitinophagaceae bacterium | reverse complement strand
ATTGATAAATCACCGCTGGACATCAGTTATTATCCCAGTGATTATCCACAGTTGAAAACGCAGGCAAAAACAATAGAGCCTGCTGTGGCACGGGTTATTTACAGCCGCCCTAAAAAAGAAGGCCGCCCTATTTTTGGGAACCTGGTTGAATATGGTAAACTCTGGAGGTTGGGCGCTAATGAAGCAACCGAAATAGAATTTTTTAAACCGGTTATCATTGGGCAGAAAAAAGTAGCTAAGGGAAGATATACTCTCTATGCTATTGTTAATGAAAAAAGCTGGACATTTATCATCAATAAAGACACGGATACCTGGGGATCTTTTAAATATAAGCAGGCGAATGATATAGTGAGAGTGGATGTTCCTGTACAAAAATTGGAAGAGCCGCTGGAATCACTGGCCATGCTGTTTGAAAAATCAGCGGCCGGCATCAACCTGGTGATTGCATGGGAAAATACCAGGGTGGCCTTGCCAATTACGCTCTAACGAACAATAACAATGAAGATCCTTCAACATTCGCTTCTTTTACTTATTGCATTAACGGTCTTTGCCTGCAAGGAAGAAAAAAAAGAAGCAGCACCCACCGATGGTCAACCCATTCCGGTGGATACTTTACCGATGCTGCCACCAGACATATCAGGCAATGCTTACGCCACGGTAGATATTTCTCCTATGGACATGAGTTATTTCCCGGTTGATTATCCTAAAATAAAAATGGCCAATGGTTCGGTTTCCCCACCTGTTGCACGGGTAGTATATAGCCGCCCCCATCTGCAAAGACGGCGGTTATTTTCCGGCATATTGAAATATGATGAGCCCTGGCGCCTCGGAGCAAACGAATCAACAGAGATCGAGTTTTATAAAAACGTCACTATTGAGGGAAAGAAAATAAAAGCAGGCCGGTATATTCTTTACTGCATTCCTCATAAAGATAGCTGGACCATTGCTCTCAATAATAATATTGATACCTGGGGGCTGAAGCAGGACTCAACCAAAGATGTTGATCGTTTTAAAGTGCCTGCCACCACTAATAACCCTATACTGGAATACTTTACCATGGTGTTTGAAAAAACAGATACAGGCGCCAACCTGATCATAGGCTGGGATGATGTGGTGGTAAAGCTGCCGGTTTCTTTTTAAAGCTCATTTCCCACAAAGACAACAAAGGGCACAAAGGAATTTTCTTTGTGCCCTTTGTTGTCTTTGTGGGAGATATACTACGCAAGGCCAGAATTATTTAAGATATTTACATTATGTGCGGGATTGCGGGTATCATACAGCCAGGACCATTACACAGCAAAGAGCAACTGCATAAAATGACAGATGCATTAGCTCACCGCGGGCCTGATGGAGATGGTTTCTGGCAGAATAGTACCGGCACTGCCCTTCTCGGCCACCGCCGCCTGGCGATTATTGATCTCAGCGATGCAGCTGCACAGCCCCTGCATTACACCGCTGCCGGAGATGTTGACCCGAGCTACACTATTGTTTACAATGGCGAAATATATAATTACCTGGAGTTAAGGCAGGAATTGCAAAAAGAAGGCTATCATTTCCACACTCAATCAGATACAGAAGTGATCGTGGCGGCTTATGACTATTGGGATGATGAATGCCTTGATCATTTTGACGGGATGTTTGCCTTTGCCATCTGGGATGAAAAAGAACAGGAATTATTTGCCGCAAGGGACCGGTTTGGTGAAAAACCATTTTTCTATTCGTTGGACAAGGGGACATTGTTCTTTGCTTCAGAAATGAAAGCCATTTGGGCCGCAGGCATACCCCGCATCGCCAATCTGAAAATGCTGTTCAACTTTATCACGATTGGTTATGTAGATAATCCTGAACGGCCGGAAGAAACATTCTTTGAACATATCGTACAACTACCCCCTGCTTCACGTCTTTATTTCACCCCTTCTTCAGGAGAACTTATCGTTGATAAATACTGGGACCTGCAAACAACTTCTACCATTTCCATTAGCGATGAAGAAGCGATTGACAGGTTTCATCACCTGCTATCGCAATCCGTTGACCGCCGGCTACGGAGTGATGTTCTTGTTGGCACTTCATTAAGCGGAGGATTGGATAGTTCATCTATCGCGGCACTTATACATAAAGCCGGTAAAAAATCTTTCTCCCAGCATTGCTTTACTGCCAGTTTTCCCGGGTTTGAAAAAGATGAACTTGCATTTTCCCAGGTAGTAGCAAATGAATTCGGATTGAAACAGCATGTTGTGGCCATTACAGCTGATGATCTTATTAATAGCTGGCAAAGATTTTTGCATTACCAGGAAGAACCGGCCTCGTCGGCCAGCGCATTTGCACAGTTCAAAGTGTTTGAACTGGCAAAGCAACATCAAATAACTGTTTTACTGGATGGCCAGGGAGCAGATGAAACGCTGGCAGGTTATCACAAATACTATAAATGGTACTGGCAGGAATTATTCCATAAACGAAAACTGATAAAAAGCAAAGAGATCGCTGCGGCCAGGGAAGCCGGTGTGCATGAAAGTTTCGGATGGAAAAATATCATGGCCAGCCTGATGCCTGATCTGGCTTCAGTGATACTCGAAAGGCAATACCTTTTTAATGCTCTTAGCCAGGAAGACCTTCACCGGGATTTTGTGAGGCTGCAAAGCAAGGAAGCTTATTACAGTGCACCTGAGCCCAGAGGTTTGAATGGGGTGCTTTATTTCAATACCTGTGTGCATGGATTGAATGAACTGCTCCGCTATGCCGACCGGAATTCAATGGCACATGGCCGTGAAGTGCGGCTGCCTTTTTTAAGCCATGAACTGGTGGAATTTATTTTTTCCTTACCGGCTGATTTCAAAATCAGGAAAGGCTGGAGTAAATGGATACTTCGCCAAACAATAGACAAACATTTGCCTTTATCCATCACCTGGCGAAAAGACAAAACAGGGTTTGAGCCTCCGCAAAAGCAATGGATGCAACACCAGACAATGCAGGAAATGATAAAAGATGCGAGGGAAAAACTGGTGAAAGAAAAAATACTGAATGCGCGAGTACTAACAAAACCGTTGGAACCGGCAGAAGCTTATAGCAAGAATAATTACGACTGGAGATATCTGAATGCAGCAGCTCTTTTAAATTGTAAGCCGGGAGTTTAAAACTCCCCGGCTTACAACTAATAACTCACTTATCCATCTGCACGTTTAAATTTATCAGTCAATTCGAGGTTACCGAATACATCAGATTTTACGGTATACCAATGATCTTTATCCCGCAAGTTGATCACAAAAGTCACTTCCTCGGCACATACAGTTTCTGTAATACCAAAGATCTCTTTGTCTTTGTATCTTTTTTTCAGTTTAGCAAAGATGTTGGCCGGTAAGCCCTTTTCTCCGTAATAGCGGATGGTCTTTAGTAAAGTGCCATCATCGGAGTACTGCGCTCTCACCTGTACTTCATTTTGTTTGAAGTTAGCCTGAATGAAATCGCTGTATTCATGCCAGGTAATATCTTTTGCGGAAGAGAAGGTTTCTTTGAATGCTTTCAACACCTTTTCTGTTGGTTCTGGAGCAGGAGCAGCGATGGCTATCATGCCGGCCAGCAAACCTGCTACTAATAATACTTTTTTCATGGTTATCCGTTTTTGATTGTTTAATCGTTAGCTATGGTACAAAGTACCGACACAAAAAAGGCTAAGGCAAGCGATTAGGTATTATTGGTAAATGAACTTATTGTTGCCTTAGTATATCCATTATACGACATCTGGCTGAACCGCTGGAAATCCTCCGTGAATGCATGTTTTTCCTATGTGAAACGTGATTTCTCTTTTGCAAAATCCCGTTTAAAGTAATTGTTAAAAGCCTGTGTTGCTGGATGAACGGTAAATAAAGAGATAGGCTTGCTTTCTTAATTATTCCTCATCTTTGCATCCTGTTTTAATTAATATCATCTTAACATCTCAAATATGAAGTTGGCAACAAAATTTATTCATGCAGGTGCCACGCCTGACCCCTCAACCGGGGCTATTATGACCCCTATATTTCAAACTTCTACCTATGTACAGGAAGCTCCTGGCAAAAACAAAGGATTTGAATACGCAAGAAGTCAAAACCCAACCCGTAAGGCATTGGAAGAAGCCCTTGCGGAAATCGAGAACGGCAAATTCGGACTTGCTTTCAGCGGTGGAGTAGCTGCCACTGATGCAGTGATCAAACTGCTTGAACCCGGTGATGAAGTGATTGCTGCCAGTGATATGTATGGAGGCACCTACCGCCTGTTTACCAAAATATTTGAAAAGTTCGGGATCAAATTCGTGTATACAGACACAACGGATCTTTCCAAAGTGCAGGCTGCTGTATCATCCAAAACAAAACTGATCTGGTTGGAAACACCGACCAACCCGTTGATGAACATTACTGACATTGAAGAAGTATCGGTAATTGCCAAAAAAGCCAATGCTTTGCTCTGCGTTGACAATACGTTCGCTTCACCTTACCTGCAAAATCCGCTCGACCTCGGTGCTGATATTGTTATGCATTCATCCACCAAATACCTGGGCGGCCATAGCGATGTAATTCAGGGTGCATTGATCATGAACTCTGCTGAACTGCGCGAGAAACTTTATTTTATACAAAAAAGCTGCGGAGCAGTGCCAGGTCCAATGGATTGCTTCCTGGTATTGAGAGGTATCAAAACCCTTCATCTTCGTATGCAACAGCACTGCCTGAATGGGGAAAAAATTGCCCAATGGCTGCGCAGCAATCCGAAGGTCTCCAAAGTGTACTGGCCGGGATTTGAAGACAGCGCGGGCTACGCAATCGCTAAAAAACAAATGCGCGGATTTGGCGGGATGATCAGCTTTGAATTGAAGAATAACAGCCAGGAAGAAGCCTTCAGGGTATTATCTTCAACACATTTGTTTTCCCTGGCGGAAAGCCTCGGTGGTGTGGAATCGCTGATCAACCATCCGGCATCTATGACACATGCCTCCATTCCCAGGGACGAGCGGATCCGGAATGGCTTATCTGATTCATTGATAAGACTAAGCGTGGGAGTGGAAGATGCAGACGACCTGATCGAAGACCTGAAAAAAGCGATTGGGTAAACAGCAGGTTTGGCATTGTATCTGCAAAATAAGGGTAGGACAGGACATTATTTTATCACCTTAAAAAGCCTGCTATGCTATACCTTATTGCAGTTATACTCCTGATCGGTTGGGCGCTTGGCTTCTTTGTGTTTTCAGTCGGAAGCCTTATTCATATACTTTTGGTAATTGCTATCATTGCCATTCTTTTGCGGCTGATCAGGGGAGGTAACCCTGTTTAGACCGGGTTAAATATGACAAAATCATTAAAAGAATTTCTGGATAAGAAGGTTGATGAATATAATCAACCTTCTTTTATTAAGGATGATCCCATCTGTGTTCCCCATTTATTTACCAATAAAGCTGACCAGGAAATTGCCGGTTTATTTGCCGCCATATTTGCCTGGGGCAACCGCACCACCATTATCAATAAATCAAAAGAACTGATGCAGCTTATGAATATGCAGCCGCACCAGTTTTGCCTGCATCATTCTGATAAAGACCTGAAGCGGTTACTGGGTTTTAAGCATCGTACTTTCAACGCTACCGATCTTCTTTATTTTATTGAATTCTTCAAACATCACTATCGTTCTTCTCCCAGCCTTGAAACAGCTTTTACCCGCCATGGCAAATCTGTAGAAGAAATGCTTTCGGGTTTTCATCATTATTTTTTTTCTCTGGAAGATGCTTCGCCAAGAACAAAAAAACATATTTCAACGCCTGAAAGAGGTTCAACCTGCAAGCGTCTTAATATGTTTTTGCGATGGATGGTAAGGAATGATGGCAAAGGAGTTGATCTTGGTATCTGGAAAAATATTTCACCCTCACAACTTATTTGTCCTATTGACCTGCATGTAGCAAGGGTGGCAAGAAAATTCAAACTGCTGAAGAGAAAACAAACAGATTGGGAAGCAGCAGTTGAACTGACCGGCCAATTGAAAAAGATGGATAAGGATGATCCTGTGAAATATGATTTTGCATTATTTACATTAGGAATTGCCGAGCGCTTTTAATTAAAACAGGAACAACCTCTCCCGGCCTCCCACTTTCTTCTTCACACCTCCCGGCCTCACGTTATAAGTGAAAGTGGCCATGAAATACTGCGTAAGGGCATTGGTTTGTGAAGTAGTGATCATATTCCGATTGGTATAAGAAGAAATGTTTTTATTCTGATCGAGGATATCGAATACACTCAGGCGCAGCACACCGGTTTCATCACGCAGCATAGTGAAATTGACCGCCGCATTCCAGCGAACGATCTCTTTAGGGGAGCCTGCCGGCACATTGCTGTTGAAGCTATAAGAGCATTGGGTTTCCCAGATCACATGTTTGGGCCATCTTATCACAAGTTCATTTTCCCACCAGCGTGAGCGCACTTTCAATTTGTTGAATATAGGGTTTGAATAGCGGGTAAAATTATATCCGACACTGAAGCTGGTGTTCAGTTCTATTTTATCATTCCAGTTGAACCCTGTCCCTGCCCATTGATTAAGGCTCCAGGTAGTTTGCCAGCTGCTTTCGGCATTGTAAAGGAGACGGTTGCGGTTAAAATTATAATTAGCCCCTGTATTCCAGAAAAAAGTAAACCGCTGGTTGTTCTTGTACTGCTTGTACAGGTTGTAGTTAATGTAAAAGTTTTTGCTGCCATCTGCATTCACCGGCATGGTTGTTTGAACGCCTTTTTCATCCACCGTTATACTTTGCACCACATCGTTCTTTGTAATCGCACCATTGGCATAAACACTGGCATTCAGCGAGCGTTTGGGATCATTGAAATAATAGTTAATGGAAATATTATCTCTTCTTGCCGGAACAAGCGTTGTATTGCCTTTTGTGATATAATAAGGATTGGTGTTATCGCTTACGGGAATAAGATAAGTATATGAAGGCAGTGCAATATCCCTGTTGTAATTAATGTTTAGCTGTTTGTATACAATGCCCAGGACCGGAAGGATGGCCGTGTTTTTTTGTTTCACCGGCGCAGGTAAAGAAGCCAGATCATTGTCGACATACTGAAGTAATAGACGTGCAGACGGCGTGATCGTAATATCCTTCCATTTCAGTTCAATTCCCTGGCCCAGCATAGCCCTGTGACTTTGCCGGTTAAAGCTGCTGGTGCGCAAAGGATCCGGAATATCGCCACTACCAGGGTCGACCGGGTCTTTGCTGAATGTGTTCACATTATTGGTGATCTTTCCATATTCATAGCGTCCACCTGTACGGAGTGTCAGCTTTTTACTGATCGGCTCGCTGTAATTGAACATTACACTGGCGTCAGTACGGGGTATCCTCTCATCGCGAAGCTGTGCTGCCAAACTATCGTAGGCCGTGGGGTAGTAAAAATTAAGTGCTGTATTGGTGGTAAGATCGTTGTACCGGTTACTTATGTCCAGATTATGATTGATCGTGTAACGTCTTCCTTTTTTTGTTTTGGAAAGACGGGTAACGCTTACGGAATGCCGGTAGTAATAGGTGTTGCCTTTATTGCGCTGCAACACATCACCGGCACTTAAAGGACCAAGAACATTGTTGTTGCTGCTGATCGCACTGATCCTGTTCTCGTCTGAAATCCCGACAGTATAATTGGCATTGATCAGGATATTGGTAACGGAATCAGGTTTCAATCTCGCTCCTGCACCGATATTGTGCGCATTGGTAACTAC
Organism: uncultured Chitinophagaceae bacterium; assembly: GCA_965990355.1. Taxonomy (GTDB): domain Bacteria; phylum Bacteroidota; class Bacteroidia; order Chitinophagales; family Chitinophagaceae; genus Terrimonas_A. The sequence continues at coordinate 3,335 of CBHEUU010000082.1, read as the reverse complement.
ACCACCGGTAAGCCTGGTTTTATTGGAAATAATTGTGTCACCATTAAACTGTTGTGTTTCTGTTTCTGTGAGACGGTTGACGTGCACATTGCCATAGAAATATTGAAGGAAAAGTGATTTTTTTGCGTTGGGTGCATGATTCATGTTGAAACCCGCGCCCTTGCTGGTGGCAACACCTCCATAGTTTTGCGCACCACCGAAATTCACTCCGTTTATTGAAATACCATTTCCGCCACTGCCATTGTTCCAGATACTGGTGCTGCTGCTGCTGCTATTGCTGCGGCTTCTTTCCATACCGCCGGCCTGCATAAGTTCAGTGAAACTGAAACCGGCTTTGTTCATGTTGTTCATATAGCCAAGCACGCTGATCTGGAGCGTATCGCGGTAAATATTTGCAATGCCGCCAGCTTCATACAATTCATTAGTGCCCAAACCACCATATAGTTTTCCAAACCAGCCTTTCTTTACACCTTTCTTCAGCGTGATGTTGACCACCTTACCAACATTGTTGATATTATCATCACCATTACGCATCAGCTCTTCCTTATCATCCGTTACCTGTACCTTATCAATTACATTGGCTGGAAGATTGCGGGTGGCCATTTTCGGATCATCACCGAAAAAAACTTTACCATCAACAAGGATACGGTTGACTGGTTTGCCATTCACTGCGATATTACCATCCCTGTCTACCTGCACGCCGGGTAGTTTTTTCAACAGATCTTCCACCAATGCGTTTGGCAATGTTTTAAAAGCAGATGCATTGAACTCTATGGTATCTTTCTTTACCACTACAGGAGGGCGTTCTGCAATCACCAACACTTCATCAAGCGATTTGGCATCAGGAAGCATATACACGTTGCCTATATCTGTGGTCGCTTCGCCTGCAGAAATGGTGAATTCTTTACGGAAAATGCTATATCCTGAGAATGAGATAACAACACGGCAATTAAGATCGAATGGGATGCCGGGAACTTTGAAATTACCTTCCGGATCGCTAAGACGATAAGTGATAATGGCTGTATCGGCCGCTTTAAAAACAGTAACAGTTGCAAGACTCAGCGGTTGCTTGCTGGTTGAATCAATGATTTTTCCTTTTAAAGTGCCCTGGGCAAAAGCAAGGCCAGTGAGACAGCATAAGACTGCTGTCAACAAAAAGATCTTTCTCATTCTTGTTGGTTGCGGTTAGGTTGCTAAAATACGACAATGTTCGTACGAAAGATATCGAACTTTCGGTTTAACGTTTTCTTTACATTTGATACAGGACCATCAGGCCTGCGATAATTTCAAATGCACCAGCCGGTTACACAAGAACATTATTATTAAAAAATCTCGTTTAAATTCGAAATGTTGCTTGGCTTATGCATTTTTTTATAGGACATCGACTCCGGTAAAAGGTTGCAAAAAAGACATGGTTATTTTTGGCTGTACTTTAAAAATCAGCAATGCATAGTGATGAATCCATACAGGCTGTTGGAACTGAACTGGGGCTTATGTTTCGGGAAACGGATAATGATCTCCGGTTCCGGCAACTTGCAGATAAGATCAATGATCTTCTGGTAAATGATTTTGACCGTCTCATTGCCATTCTCTACCGGATGGACGTAAGTGATATAAAACTGAAGAACCTGCTTAAAAACAACCCTGGAGAAGATGCAGGAAAGATCATTGCGGAATTGATGGTGGAGCGACAGGCGCAGAAAATAAAGTCAAGGGAACAGTTCACACAGAAGAAAGACGATATTGATGAAAATGAGAAATGGTGATCATTTCTCGTCCTTTCCAAACATCAGCTCCTTCACTTTTTCTTTATCCTCTTTTTCTTTTTTCAGATCGAACATTGTACCGAATACATGGTCCCATATAGTGGAGCTTACACCAAATCCATTATGTTCATTTTTATAATGATGGAGGTGATGATTTCTCCATAAAGGTTTCATCCATTTGAAGGGAGGATTCCAGGCATGAATGGCATAGTGCATGGTGCCATACATCAGGTAACCCAGGATAAAACCGGGAAAGAACATAAATGCCTGTTGGCGTATGATGAGATAGGTCAATCCGAAAATGGCAGAAGCAATAATAAGGCTTGGCACAGGCGGCATAAACAGCCTTTGTTTATCACGTGGATAATGGTGGTGATTACCATGCAAGGTGTAAATAAATTTTTGCGCGCGTGGACTTTCACTCACCCAATGAAAAAGAAACCGGTGGGCAAAATATTCAAACAATGTCCAGAAAAGCATGCCACCGACAAATGTCAGTATCACTCGAACCAGGGAAAAGTCAAGTGTTGTATTGCTGTAATACAGCATAAAGCCGATCACAGGAAGATACATACCCCAGATCACCAAAGGATGAGTCTTGGTAAGCATCTCCAGGTAATCATTTTTAAAGAGACGGGCCTGGCCTTTGTTATGGATTTTCTCGAATTGCATTGCGGCGAAGATACAAAAAAGCTTAGGTTTCCCACCAAGACAACCAAGGCCACAAAGGCGAAACTTTATTTTGCCATCTTATTATCAATATGTTACTATTATACAAAACCTTTGTGGCTTGGTTGTCTTGGTGGGAAAGCCTAGTCTGTATAGTTAATCTTAAATTTTGAGAGATCCGGTTTCCGCTCCCTTTTCCGCTGCAATTCGTATTCATAAAAGATATTCCCTACTTCTTTAAAGAACGGATAGCCGGTTTCCTTATATTCATACTTATCATCATTCAATATTCCATCGCTGTTTACATAGACCATAGCACTAAGCATGAACTCAATATTATTCTTAAAATCCACGATATACGCTACATCGGTTAAAAATCCATATGACCATCCGGTTTTATTGAACACCCGGATATAAGACGGAATGGTCCTGTCTGCTTTGAATAAAAATTTGGAATAGCTGTCAAAATATTCGCTGGTATCATATTTCGGATGCTTGCTTTCGGATGGCATTTGCGACATGTAGCGATAAAGCATTTCATAATCTTCCTTATCGAGTTTGAACCGTTGTTTTGCCCTTACAGATTCCGGGAATAAAACAGATTGCAACAACTGCTGCAGGTCTTCCAGCGGTGCGTTGTTATGACGGGTGAAATCCATCGGCGACTGAATCAATTTTTCTTCGCGGTTATAATGCGCGCTGCCAATCAGTATTTGTTGGGGAAAATTGAATTTGACCTGGCTGTAAGCCGGTGGTTGCGTATAGATTGTTTTTCCATCCTGCACAAACCGTACAGGATTGGTATGCCTGTTCTCTTCTTCATCCATGGGTGTGAAGCGGCGGGTGATCCGCATATTCTTATATCCCTTTTTCCAAAGTGTTTCATTAATGTATTGCTGG
>CBHEUU010000081.1:0-11158 GCA_965990355.1 uncultured Chitinophagaceae bacterium | reverse complement strand
ATCCTACAATGATAAAACGCTGGCGCAGGTATTAAAAGGATTATTTCAAAATACACCGCTTGCATTCAAAGAAGTAAATGGATACATCATCATCAATAAAGAGGCAGGGGGCAAACCTGTTAAGCCATCTCATGCTAAAGATCCCGGTAAAGTATCCGGCAAAGTAACAGATGAGGAAACCCAACAGGCGGTAGCTGGCGCCAGCATACGCATTGGCAAGAGAGGTGCTGTAACCGACGAGAACGGTCAATTCAACATCACACTGTCACCCGGCAATTATACTGCCACCATCAGCTTCGTGGGATATGCCTGGATGGAAGTGCCCGGTATTGTTGTGCAGGATGATTCTATCGTAACCCTGAACGTTGCACTGCAAAAAGACAAACGCCAGTTGAGCGAAGTGACCGTGCGCGCCGACCGGGTGATCACTACTTCCGACAGGAAGATGGTAAATGAAATAAAAACAGCCACTGGTGTGGTATCCGGCATTTCGTCTGAACAGATCACCATCAGTGTTGACAGATCGGCCTCTGAAGTTGCGCGTCGCGTTGCGGGGATCGCTCTGCTGGATGGCTTTATCAGTATCCGTGGTATGACACCCCGTTACAATCCTGTATACCTCAACAATGCTTTTTTGCCTTCCACCGATCCCAACAAAAGAGCCTTTAATTTCGACCTTCTACCCTCTTCTGTTATTGACCGTATGATGGTTTATAAATCACCGGCGCCGGAACTGCCGGCAGACTTTGCCGGTGGCGTGGTGAAAGTGTATACCAAAAGATCGGTACCAGTACGCAGACTGGAACTAAGCTTCAATGCCCAATACCGTACCGGCAATAAATTTTTCGACAATCACACACAGGCAGGCAGTGGTAAATATGATTGGCTGGGCTATGATGATGGCAGCCGCGCCATGCCGGCTAATATGCCACGTAATCCATACGGTCAGCTCCTGCTGCCAGACGTTAACACTACCCCCAACGCATATACGCTGGCGAATGAGCGGATTACCGATGCCTTGCTATCGCGTAGCACAAAATCATGGAACCTGCACCAGATCTATCATCCTGCCGATATACAGGGTGATGCCACCTATTACACCTGGCTGAAACTTGGCAGGATGAAGCTCAACAGTGTAACAGTAGGCCGTTATGAAATGCAACGTACTTACTATCGTACCAATACAGCACGCAGCGCCAACATGTATAGCGATACGGTATTCCCGGCGCCCGGAGTGCCTCTCAAGCCTTTCTATCCATACAACTACCGCATTTCTTATGATTCAGTATACGCCTCGAATGTGCGGTTGGCTGGTATGCAACATTTTTCGCTGATCATCGATGCGGATAACGAGATCTCCGCTATGGGCTTACTCAATCACAGCACCAAACAAACCCTGCAGATCAACACACTGAAGGAGTGGTTTACATCGGCAAAGCCCAACCTGTATTTCCGCCGTATAGAAAATGCTTACAATACGCAGGACCTTTACCTCGGCATGCTCAGCGGGTCACATAAGATCGGGAAGGATAAGCATCTGATAGAATGGACGGGCAGCTATTCAAAGGCGCTAATGAAAGACCCTAATCAGTTTTCAAATGTATTTGATCCGGATGATGCTTCGATCGAAGGAGATGTGCAGGGTTATGGAAAGTTGCATATCACTGAAAGCACATTGTGGCAATTGAACACCGGCACACGCAGGAATACAGTGGTAGGCCGCTTTTCTGATGGCGAGGGTGATGAGCAACGCTGGCAGGGCAACCTCGATTATACCCTGAAGCCTCTTACCAATAAAAAAGAATTCCTGGTGCGCGCAGGCGCTTACTTTGAAAGCCGTCGCAAGGATTATTTCTATAGTGCATTAGCGTACAGGGATTATCCAACTTTCTCCTTCAGCGCAAACCCCTGGAATAACCTGGGCGATAGTCTGCTACATCTGCTGCACAATAGCAATGCACGTATGCACACGGGTATACAGGAAGTGGGATTGGGCGGAACACTCACAAATGGTTACAGTGCCGAATTCGACAATATAGCCGGCTACCTCGCCACCAATCTTCCGATTAAGTTCCGCTGGCCATTTGGTCAACACCCGTTAATGAAATTGAATATCTATGGCGGTGTAAGATTGGAATACTCCAATCGCCGGGTGCTTTCCACCAAGGGTGAAGAGTTCCTGTATGAATATGCTGCCAACAGCAGTGGCCAACAGGTGATCGTAGGAACCGCAGCCCCTAACCATCAGCATTTCTGGCTGCCCTCTGTTTCTGCCACCCTGCACCTCAATGAATACTGGCAACTCAGAATGAGCTATGGTAAAACGCTCAACCGGCCCGAACTGCGCGAACTTTCGCCGTATGCTACCTACAAACCCGCAGATGGTTTTACCTATATCGGCAGGCCCACACTGCATGATGCCCGTATAGACAATTACGATCTGCGTATGGAATGGTACCCTTCACCCGGCGAAACAGTATCGGCTGGTGTTTATTACAAATACATCAAGGAACCGATCGAGGAAACCATGGCGTCTACCAATACCGGCATTCCCGGTTTCACACATAGTAACCTGCCTTATGCGCGTATCTATGGTGCAGAAATAGAGGTACGCAAGCAACTGGGCTTTTTAGGCAACAACTTTTTCCGTCACATGGGCCTTATCATCAATGCCTGCTACAATTACACCGAAGCCAGCAACAGCGCCGTGTTGCCAGACCTGGCAGCGGACAACAATTATCCCGGTGGCGCCACACGTCCATTCATGGGCGCTGCACCCTGGATTGTGAATGCAGGTTTGTTCTACGACCACAAGGCCAGCGGCAGCAGGATATCCTTACAGTACAATGTGATGGCTGATCGCGTTATTGCCAATACCTCTGGCTCCACTATAGTAGATCTGGAGCCCCCGATGTTCGAACGCAGCAGGCACCTGCTCGACCTGTCCATCCTGCAAAAGATCAACAAATGGATCAGTGTACGGGTAGCTGCCCAGAACCTGTTGAATGCATCTATCCGTCATTATGTAGACAATGACTTCAACAAAAAATTCAACACCACACCAACATATTTCGAGTGGCACCTGAAAAGCCGGATAGGCGATATTACGGAGAAATACATCCAGGGCGATTACTATGTACGCGATTACAAGCCCGGCGTATACTATACACTCGGATTCCAGTTCAGCCTCTAAACACCTTCCAAAAAACGAAACAATGAAAAAACATATATCACTGCTTATAGCTACTGGCCTGATCTTGCTGACTGCCTGCCGCAAAAACGTGGCTGATGTGCGCGATTTTGGCAAAGTGGCTATCGATAGCATCTCACCCGGTTCCGGTCCTTCGGGCATGCACATTATTGTTTATGGTAACAACTTTTCTTACCTGCAATCAGAAGTAAAAGCACGCATCAATAACCTGGATGCACAGGTAATACAGGTATCACCCACCCGGATGATGCTCTACATTCCGAAGGGAGCTGTAACTGGTAAGCTACATTTTACATTTGACAGGCGAAATCCCACTAATGATCAGTTCAACTATTCGGGTCAATTAGACACGGCAGCAAATGGGCCCGATTTCGTCATCGATGAATCACTCATTCCCGCACTTATTATTGAACAAATAGTACCCACGGAAGGCAAAGCGGGCGATATCATCACTATCAACGGTTTTAATTTTTCGGAAGGCAATTGCAAAGTGTTGTTCGGATCAGAAGAAGCCATTATTACCGAAATCACCACCACACAGGTAAAGGTGAGGGTACCGAAGGTTACGCCCGGCACCGTATCGCTGCTCATTCAACAGGGCGGGCATGCTGTTGCAGCAGGCGACTTCATCATACAGGAAACCCCTGCGGGTGTAAAAGAAATATACTGGGTGGGAACCGATGGCAGCACCGGCAGTGTCAGTAAGGCAGTGATAGATGAGTTTGGTAATGCGACCATTCAGGAATTATATGGTGCAGCTGATGGCGTAGCGAATACAGGATTTGGTATGAAAGCCGATGTTGAAAATGGGTTTGTCTACTGGATAGATAACAACAATATCTATCGCGGAACTACCGATGGCACAGGACCTATAATGCTTATCTACACAGACCCGGGACCTCTTATCGCAGATATGGACATTGATAAAAATGGCAGGCTCTACATAAGTTCCTGGAGCAGTATGCTGGCTGGTCATCATTCTATCAAAAGATTCAACGGAGATGGGACAGGCGAAATAGAAGAATTATACCAGCTTCAGGGCGAACCAATGGCTGGTGGACTGAAAGTGCATGTTGCTACCGGTAAATTATACTGGACGGAGTATATGTCGTTGTCTGTGTTTGAAGGCAGTATTGACGGGCATTCGGTGCAACCGGCAAAACTGTTATTCGATGCATCCGACGGAATAGCCTCTCCAAGTAATATCGCTATAGACGCTGCCGCCGGCCATATATACATTATGGATAACGGCAACGGCGTTATCCATAATGGTGCACTGGATGGTTCGGGTAGTTTGGAAAAATTGCCAGTTCCGAATACCGATATCCTCGGAGCTTCGGATATAGAGATCGATCCGGTAAACCATTTTTTATACTGGCATCTTTATGACTATGTGAATGGTGCTGTGATGCGTTGCAAAACGGATGGTACCGGTGTGCAGAGGGTAGTGAATAATATCAAAAATGGAGCTTTTTTGGATCTTGTGTTATAAAATACGGTTTTTAAAAACAAAGACGCTGCAGGAACAAGTTGTTCTTGCAGCGTCTTTGTTATCAGTAGTCTTTTAATGATTCAGATGTCTATTTTTTTGCTACAATCTTTATATCGAATTCAATGTCATCCGCAATAGCTTGATCCTTTAAATTATCAAAGAACTTTCCTGATTTATATCGGACATCCCATTTTGTTCGATCAATGACCAGTTTACCGTTCGCTTTGACAATTCCGTCCTTAACTTCCATTTTAGCCGGAAAAGTAACTGGGTGTGTAATACCTTTAATGGTCAGGTTCCCAGTAATTTCCTTATCATCAACATTTATTGATGCAACCCTGGTAATGGCAATTGTAGAAAAGGGAAATTTTTTAACATCAAAAAAATCAGGATCTTTTAAGTGCTTAATAAGGTTGTTATCACTCCCATGGTCTGTATCTTCAATTGTATTCATGTCAACTTCAACTGCACCACCCACCAGTTGACCGGTTTCAATCATCAATTCTCCTTTTGATATATAGACGTACCCTGCATGAGAGCCAAATGAGTTAGAACCTTTCCATGTTACAACACTTTCCTTCGTATCTATTGCAACATATTTTTCATTCCCAGCATGCAAGGATACGGAGCTTGCCGATGCAGTATTTTTATTTTCCTCTTTTGAAGGTCCACCGCAACCGAAGAATAAAGGAGCACTAATTAAAATTAAAGTGATTGATAGCTTGTTGTTCATACTACAGAAATTATATTGATTAATAATAATGGACAAATGATTTTAAAATCAGCAATACACATTATTTCTGTAACATTAGATCCGGGGGAAATAATTGTGTCTTTGGTTTCGGACTTGATATTATCTTTAGGTACGTTTTGTTTGGTTTTGTCCACAGGAATTTTATTTTTCATCTCATAGAAAACTGATTAGCGATATTACTTTGATTTCCTGCAACGCGGGGGATTCCGATTGTAAATAAGAATGTAAACTTTGTAAATAAAACCTTGACACTATGTATGTTAGGCTAAACCCCCTCTCCGAAAAACGCAAATACCTGTTCGCATTGATACTACTCCTGTTTATCTCTGTGATTTGTGTGGCTTTCAGTATGGATAATGACGGTTTTGACAACTCCAGAAGGGAAGTTTTACTCCGCAGGATCGGACATGAAACACTTTTACAGTCAGGCGACAGTACATCACGGGTGCTTCCGGTAAAAAAGATCGGCGAAAATGAATACCAGATCGGGTTTGAGAATGATCTTACTTTTCAACCGGACTCCCTGGTGAATATTACGCGGCGTTTGTTGGCTAAAGACCCCCACGCAAGAGACTACATTGTTAACGTTCTGTACTGTGGCAGTTCCTCTGTAGCTTATGGGTATGCTATATCCAATAATGAAAAAGATGATATTATAGCATGCAGAGGAAGAGTACAGCCAAGAGCCTGTTACATGATCAACATCAAATTCAAACCAACAGGAATCAATACAGCAAAGAGTAGATATCTCCTGGGCAGCCTGCCACTTTTAGCATTTGTTGGTTTTCTTTTTTTGAGATCTGTTAAGTCCAAAAAAGCTTTGCCTGAAGTTCAGGATACCGGTACGTTCAATTTGGGCTCGGTGTTATTCGATTCAGAGAGTCGGAAGCTCCTAATAAATGGAAAAACAATAGACCTCACCGTAACGGAAACCCGTGTATTGCTCATTTTCGCATTGTCCCCCAACGAGACTATAGAGAGAAGCCGATTGCAAAAAGAGATATGGGAAGATGAAGGTGTTATTGTCGGGCGTAGTCTGGATATGTTCATATCAAAACTTAGAAAAAAGCTGGAATTTGATCCGAACATCAAAATTGTTGTTATACGTGGAAAAGGATATAAGCTTGAAATTAGCTCTTAAGAAAAATCCCCTCTTAAATACATCAAGTCCAAAAACAACAATGCCCACCGTCGCTCTGCGGCTGCTGTAGTAATACGAAAGCAGCAAAGCTATGTCTATAAATGAAAAGCCCGCCGTCGCTAAAGCTATGGCGGGCAAAGTCGGGAAGACAGGATTCGAACCTGCGACCCCCTGGTCCCAAACCAGGTGCGCTACCGGCCTGCGCTACTTCCCGATTTAACTGCCGAAGCCTTGGCGAAGGCAGCTGCCGATTAAGAGTTCACCGCCTGCGTTAAAACTTCGGCGGTTAACAGCGGTGAGGGCGGGATTCGAACCCGCGGTACAGAGTTACCCGTACGGCAGTTTAGCAAACTACTGATTTCAGCCACTCATCCACCTCACCGGAACCGGATGACCCTTTTTTAAAGGGGTGGCAAAAATAAAGATTACCGGCAACATATCCCAAAAAACCTGCTAATAGTTCGCTAATAAAAAATCCCGGACCTTAATCCGGGAAATATACATATAAATTCTTGAGGCGTCGTTACTATTTCTCCCTTGTCATCTTGGGACTGGGCAGGATCACATCGCTGCCAACTGCACTTTCTGCTGAAGCTCCAGTACATTTTCCCTGAACACTGTATCCGTATCCATCAGGTCCTTCACTGTCTGGCAGGAATGGATCACCGTGGTATGGTCACGTCCACCAAAATGCTCACCAATCGTTTTAAGGGAATTCTTTGTAAATGCTTTCGCCAGGTACATCGTGATCTGTCTTGCCTGCACAATCTCCCGCTTACGGGTTTTCTGCAGCAGTTTGTCATAAGAGACATCGAAATATTCGCATACCATGCGTTGAATGGTATCGATAGTTATTTCTTTACTGGACGATTTGATAAAATTACGTAGCACCTTTTTAGCAAGATCTAAATCTATCTCCCTTCTGTTAAGCGAAGATTGTGCCAACAGTGAGATAAGCGCACCCTCCAATTCCCTCACATTGCTATTGATATTGTAGGCTATATACTTGATCACTTCCTTCGGCATCTCCAACCCGTCATTTTTCATCTTCTTCTCCAGTATCTCTATACGGGTATCATAATCGGGTATCTGCAAGTCAGCACTCAGGCCCCAGCGGAAGCGGCTCAACAATCTTTCCTGAACACCGTCAAGATCCTTGGGCGATTTATCAGATGTAAGGATAAGCTGCTTATGCGATTGATGCAGGTGATTAAAGATGGCAAAAAAAGCATCCTGTGATTTTTCTGCTTTGGCAAAAAACTGCACATCATCTATAATGAGAACATCTATGAGCTGGTAAAAATGAATGAAATCATTGATCGCATTGTTGCGGCTGTGGTCCATGAACTGGTTAATGAACTTTTCTGAACTTACATACAGCACCACCTTATTAGGGTTCAGCCTTTTAACTTCATTACCAATTGCTTGCGCCAAATGCGTTTTTCCAAGGCCTACACCGCCATATATAACCAGGGGATTGAAGGAATTAGCACCCGGTTTCTCCGCCACTGTTTTTCCTGCCCTGCGCGCTACACGGTTGCTGTCTCCTTCCACAAAAGCATCGAATGTATATATATGATTCAATTGCGGGTCTATCTGCATTTTCTTCAGACCCGGAATCACAAAAGGATTTTTAACAGGATTATTTATTACAAGAGGAAAATCCATTTCATTATTTGAAAAAGTTTTGTACCCCTGCCCCGTCACATCCATCGTGAGTGGCTTATTCTTGCTGTTCCCACTATCTACCATGATACGATACTCCAGGCGGGCTTCTTTTCCTAACTCTCTCTTCAAAGTCTTTGCCAATAAATTTACATAATGTTCTTCGAGGTATTCAAAAAAGAATTGACTCGGAACCTGTATCACTAAAACATTATTCTTTATGGAAACGGGAGTTATCGGCTCAAACCAGGTTTTGTAATGCTGCCATTCAACAATATCCTTGATGATCTTCAAACAATTGGTCCAAACTTTTTCAGCATTTTTGTCCATCAGTATGAAAGCAGTTTATATATCGGGGTTAAGTATAGTCCTTTGAAAATGTCCAAGAAAAATCTCCACACGATGTCAATAAAAAAAGTTGGACAGGACGGCGAATATCTATATTTCTTGGAGAAAAAAAAATTTTTATTCATCCCTTTTTTCGATAATGATAATTGTATTGCATTTTATCAATTTTGCTTTGAAAATTTAGACGTTTCAAGGTTAAGAGCCTATAAAAATAGTTTCTCATTAAGCCATCCGGGACGACTTAATTTTTTTATTCTTAGTTCCCAAAAAGTTAGGCGTAAAATAAAATTGTGGCGGTTTTCCTGGATTGGATTTTTTCTGCAATTACCGGTCAAAAAAAATCTTCGAATGTCCTTTAAATTCACTATGCTAAATTTTTATTAGCATAGATTAACCGGCTATTTTGAAGGTATAAAGATTTCCTTATTGTTGCAAACAAAAAACGATAATCCGCACTTATTTTTTTTGCAGGTGAAAACACCCACTGAGGGTGTGTTTTTACCTAGGTCAAAATGACTGTGACATCATGTAACCACAAGAAGCAGCATGTATATATTACATACTGGTTGCACAGGTTTGTTGATCGTTTATTCATACCGTCTTGCCGGTATATTACTTCGCTTACGCTTATATTCCTATCCCCAACTTGAGTGATATACTTCCACATCGTATTTTTGCGATACAAATCATTGTTTCAGGATAAAAACCTGACCTCTCATGCAAAAACTTATTTCCCTCAAACTGCTGCCATCCGAAGCAGCCAGTGAAACTGCTGTTAAAAAATATATCGCCAGCGCTGCTGCCGTGAAACCAAAAGATATTTCCGGTTTCACTATTCTCAAACGATCCATCGATGCCCGTGGTCGACAAGCCTGGATCAATCTATCCGTACAGGCTTTTATAAATGAACCTTACCAGCAAAGGGAATTGATGCAATTCCATTTCAAAGATGTAAGCAAAGCTGCCAATACGGCACTGATCATTGGCGCTGGCCCTGCAGGTTTATTTGCTGCGCTTCACCTTATCCTTTCCGGCATCAAACCCATCATTCTCGAAAGAGGTAAAGACGTTCGTGCCCGCCGCCGCGATCTCGCTGTTTTAAACAAAGAAGGTGAAGTAAACCCTGAAAGTAACTATTGCTTTGGTGAAGGCGGTGCCGGCACTTACAGCGATGGTAAATTATATACCCGCAGTTCCAAACGCGGCGATATAGCCAGGATACTTAACCTCTTTGTACACTTTGGCGCTGAAGAAAAGATACTGTATGACGCTCACCCGCATATCGGCACCAATAAACTGCCCCAGATCATCACGGCCATGCGTGAAACAATAACCGGTTATGGCGGCGAATTCTTTTTTGAAAAAAAAGTGGTGGACATCATTATAGAAAACGGCGAAGCAAAAGGAGTACTAACAGCCGATAGCTCGGTATTCAAAGCCGGTGCAATAGTACTTGCCACCGGTCACTCAGCCCGCGACATCTTTGAAATGCTCCATCACCACAACATACTGATCGAAGCGAAACCGTTTGCGTTGGGTGTTCGCGTGGAACATCCGCAATCCCTGATCAACAACATTCAGTACCACACCACCCTCAAAGACGACCTGTTGCCACCTGCTTCCTATAGCCTGGTGCAGCAGGTGGATGGACAGGGAGTGTTTTCCTTTTGCATGTGCCCGGGGGGAATTATTGCCCCGGCTGCTACTTCTCCCGGCGAACTGGTAGTGAACGGATGGAGCCCTTCCAAAAGAAATAACCCTTATGCCAACAGCGGCATCGTAGTAACCATCTCACCGGAAGACGCCTTATTATATATGAAGAAACAAAAGCTGCCAGCTTCCATAAAAGATCCGCTGTTATTGATGAAGTTCCAGCAGCAGATAGAACGGAAAGCTTTCCAGGCAGGCGGCGGTAAGTTTGCAGCACCCGCTCAACGGCTGGTTGACTTTACAGAAAAAAAGATCTCTGCTTCCCTGCCTGATTGTTCATACCTGCCCGGCCTTCAGCCTGCTGCACTGGAAACAGTATTACCTCCCTTTGTTCATGCCAGCCTTCAACAGGCATTCAGGGAATTTGGCAAAAAAATGAGAGGCTATTTTACCAACGAAGCGGTGGTGGTAGCCACAGAGTCCCGCACTTCTTCCCCCGTACGTATACCACGCGATGCCGAAACCCTTCAACATCCACAGGTGAAAAACCTTTATCCCTGTGCTGAAGGAGCTGGCTATGCCGGCGGTATTGTAAGTGCTGCCATGGACGGAGAAAAGGTAGCAAGAGTCATAGCGCAGATGGTGACTTCTTAGTACGTTGACCGATGACCGAATGGACACGCAACCCTGATCAGTAGTTCCCTTTCAATTGTCACCCCGGACCAGGTTTAGTAAACATTCAAGTTTAATGAATCCAAGATCCGGGGTCTCTCAGCGCTGCACTCACTTTCAAACCTGTAAGTCGTATTGTTTAGAAGATATTGCAGATGGGGGAGACCCCGGATCTTAGTGAACTATTGCAGAAAGTGAACTAAACCTGGTCCGGGGTGACAATTG
>CBHEUU010000080.1:0-11163 GCA_965990355.1 uncultured Chitinophagaceae bacterium | reverse complement strand
CACTTCAGCCGCACGCGCCTGCAGGGCAAGGCGCAGTGCAAGTCGGCGCTGCAGGCGCGCTGCGGCCTGGCGCGGGACCCGTCCGCCATGCTGTTCGCCGTGGTGAGCCGGCTCACGCCGCAAAAGGGCATCGACCTGGTGAATGCCCAGAACAGCGACCTGCTTTTATTTACCGGCGACCTGGTCAATCACATGGCGAAAGAAATGGAGCCCTGGATCCCTGCCTTTACAACATTGAAAGCGCCTTATGGCAAGTATTCAGTGCTGGGTAATCATGATTATGGCGACTATATCCGCTGGGAAACCAAAACAGAGAAAGATGCTAACCTGGAGCGCTTAAAAGAGATCCAGGAGGAAATAGGTTTTACCCTGCTGCTCAACGAAGCGGTAACAATAAAAAGAAATGGCGAAAGTGTGGCCCTCATTGGTGTCGAAAACTGGGGCAAAGGCGGTTTTCATAAATATGGCGATCTTAAAAAAGCCACGGAAGCCGTTCCGGATGATGCATTCAAGATACTGCTGTCACATGATCCTTCGCATTGGGATGAAGTGACGATAGACCATCATCAGCATGTACATCTCACGTTAGCGGGACATACCCACGGCATGCAGTTTGGCATCGAGTTGTTTGGGTTTAAATGGAGCCCGATCAAGTATGTGTATAAGCAATGGGCCGGGTTGTATGAGCAGGGGGGGAAATATCTTTATGTGAACAGGGGTTTTGGGTATCATGGATTAAAAGGCAGAATAGGGATGTGGCCGGAAATAACAGTTCTGACATTGAAGAAGGCTACATAGATTCGAATACAAAAACGTTTGTCTCGCTCCCCCTTAACCTCTCTATCTCAACAACGTTACTACTGAAGCGTATTATCGAAAAGTTATCGGTTGACACAGCTTGGCATTCAGGATAATTAAAGTGATGTTGATCAAAAACAAGGATAATAGAATCCTTTCTTAGCCACCAGGTGTAAGTACGTATAAGCCCCCGTATTTACACCCCATCCTTAGAAAATACTCAAAAATATTTTTAGATTTATTCACCATCAATTGAAGCCACCAACTTCTGGTAATTAATAACAATTAAACGAATCACTTGCCGTAAACCTCATCCTGACATGCCATAGCCAACATGCTGCAGCGTTGTAAGTAGCTCACCACTACTTACACCTGCACGCAATTGCTCACTGATCTACCGGCTCTGGACAATCGATGCCTGCGACAGGTACAAAACCTTATCACATGGACTTTAAAGATGAAATCAAACTCTTCAGCGAGCGGGTAGAGAAATTAAAAAATCAGATCAACACGGAAGAGGCTACTAAGAATGCCTTCATCATGCCTTTCATTAAAGTATTAGGATATGATGTCTTTAATCCTTTTGAGGTAATGCCTGAGTTCGTGGCCGACATCGGCATTAAGAAAGGTGAAAAGGTCGATTATGCCATTATGAAAGACGGCCAGCCTGCCATCTTGGTGGAATGCAAACACTGGGGTGAAAGCCTGGATCCCCACAACTCACAACTGTTCCGTTATTTTCATACAACCAGCGCCAAGTTCGGCCTGCTTTCCAATGGCATTGTCTACCGGTTCTATACAGATCTTGTGGAAACGAATAAAATGGATGAGAAACCCTTCTTTGAATTCAATGTTACGGATATCAAAGATAACCAGGTGGAAGAACTGAAGAAATTCCATAAGTCTTATTTCGACGTTGACAGCATTCAGAATACCGCCAGCGATCTGAAATACATGAATGAGTTGAAGGCATTGATCAATGTTGAATTTCAGAGCCCAACGGAAGGAATGGTCCGTCATTTTGCAAAACAAATCTATCCTGGCATGTTAACGGCACGCATGATTGAAACATTTAGTAATCTGACCAAAAAATCCATCCAGCAATACATCAATGATCTCATCACTGAGAGGCTTCGTTCTGCATTAAAAAAGGAAAATGAAGATGCCGCTACTGCTGCTGAACAGGACGCTCCGAATTCACTTACGTCAGAAAGCAAGATCGAAACGACAGAAGAAGAAATGGAAGCCTTCCAGATTGTAAAAGCAATTCTTCGTCAGAAGATCAAGCCTGGTCGGATCGTGCATCGGGATGCACAGTCCTATTTTGCGATCTTGCTGGACGATAATAATCGGAAGCCTATCTGCAGATTATACCTGAATGGCTCCAAACGTTATCTCGGGACTTTTGATGATCAGAAAAAAGAAACAAAAAATGAAATACTGACGGTAGACGATATTTTTCTGTATGGAGAAGCATTGGGAAAGACGGCAGAGAATTATGATGGGGAGCGACTTGGGTAACCTAATCAGGCAAAATGCCACAACTGGAAGGATAATCCTAACTTGAGTGACACAATGCACTACCAACTCTACCTCCCCAATCCCTCTCTCTCCAGCCTCATCAAATGCTACTGGAGCCTCGAAGGCCAAGAATTGCCTGGCACCCACCAACGCATCTTCCCCGACGGCTGTATCGAACTCGTATTTCACTATGGTGGTCTCTTCCAAAAATACCACCCAAACGGAACTTCATACACCCAACCCCGCAGCTTCATCCACGGCCAGCTCACCCGCTTCATCGAAATCGGCAGCAAGGGAAAAGTAGGCATATTCAGCGTCCGGTTTCAGCCACACGGATTAAGATCCTTTACCAACATCAGCACTCATGAAATAAACGACGATAATATCCAGGTAACTGACATCTGGGGAGCCGCAGGCGGCGAACTAAAAAACCGCATGCTTGAGGCCGCCAACAATGAACAACGGATTCAGATAATAGAACAATTCTTACTTAACCAGATACAGACAACCATAGCAAATGGATTAGTCAAACGCTGTGTCTCGCTGATCAATCAGACAAAAGGCGCCATCAATATTGAAGAACTCTCCATAAAACTCAATATCGGGCGACGACATTTGGAACGTCAGTTTATCGATGCGGTAGGCCTCAACCCCAAACAATACACCCGCATCACCCGTTTTCAACACGTATTATCCCTGGTAGAACAAAAACGCTATCATACCCTCACCCATCTCGCCCACGACACCGGTTTTTACGACCAGGCCCACTTCATCAAAGACTTCCGCGAATTCACCGGCTTAAGTCCAAAACAGTACTTCACAGAACACCTCCCCCTCGTTAAATTTTTCAATCTCGACTAGAAGTCGCTTTTTTACAATTCGAAAAAAGAAATATTGCTCAGTTTTGTGTTCACCTAAATTAATTATATGAAATACTGTTTAATCGCAATTTTTACTTGCCTCATTTATACTATTACCTCCGCCCAAAATATTTCAACTATCCCCCAATGGCTCCCCGGAAAATGGGAAAATCAAACCCAACGCGGAAAAATGGTGGAAGAATGGTCAAAAATAAACGACTCCACCTATGGTGGCAGAAGCTATATGATCACCGCTACCGATTCCATTCCCCTGGAATCAATTGCCCTGAAAAAAGAAGGAAATGATATTTTCTATATCCCCACCTTAAAGGGTCAAAATAACGACCAACCTGTAAAATTTAAATTAACCTCTTCATCCGCCAATCAACTGGTATTTGAAAACCCGGCCCATGATTTCCCGCAGAAGATATCCTATACATTGGAGAGTAAGGGTTCATTGATGGCAGAGATTTCGGGTATGATAAACGGGCAGGAGCGAACAAGAAAATTCCCCATGAAAAAAGTTGAATAGAAGATATAATAACCTGCATTTCTGGAAATAATAATAGCCCGCTGGTTCCCATAAAATTTTTGGATGGAAGTTTTAGTTTTATTAATTTGCAACTAAAATATAGTTGCGGAATAAAGAAAGTCATTTTCTTCTCCCTGGTATGTTTTTCCACGCTTACAAATTAAATGTCTGACTATGCATCATGGAAAAGTATTTTTTTATTTAAGTCATTTGAGCAATGTCGCAAGTGGAAAAACTTATTCAAAGATTATTGACTACTCCCAAGGATTTTACCTGGGAAGAATTAATTAAGGTTCTGCGTCATTTTGGCTATTCAGAACTCAAAAACTCAGGATCAAGAAGAAAATTTGTCAATGAAAAACAATTTTTGATCAGCTTACATAAACCTCACCCCGGTAATATTTTAAAAACATACGCCATTAAGCAAGTGATAGATCATCTAAAGGAAAAAGGCTATATCAAACATGAATGATATCCTGCAATACAAAGGCTACTACGCCTCCGTCCATTTCAGTGCCGAGGATGATGTTTTCTTTGGTAAAATTTTGGGGATTGATGACCTAATAAATTTTGAGGGCGCATCTGTAAAAGAACTCAGAAAAGCCTTTTATGAAGCCGTTGATGATTACATTAAAACCTGTGCTAAACTGGGAAAAGAACCCAATAAGACCTACAAAGGTTCTTTTAATGTGAGAATTCCAACAGAACTGCATAAGCAGGCTTCTATCTTCGCCGCTATTCATAACATCTCACTGAACGATTTTGTAAAGAACGCTATCCACTTCACCTTGTCCCATAAAAGTGAATTAAAAAGAGAGTTTCTAAACTCGGGTAGCTGATATCCCCTAATATCTGCCATTCTTAGTTGGAAATGACCTTTTTATAATCTAAATTTAAGTTCCACATTTTTTACACTAATCGCTTACCCCATGCGCCGTCGCGTGCTTATCTTTTTGGGCATTCTCTTTATCCTGGCGCTTTCCGTTTTTCTTTTTTTCATATACGTCCGCCGCGACAGGACTGCTACCACCATGCAGGACAAAAAAGTCTTTATCCTGAAGCAACATAACCGCTACACACTTTACCGAAACGGCCAGCCATTTCTTATCAAAGGCGCAGCCGGCACTTCACATCTCGACCGGCTTCAGGAAGCCGGAGGAAATACCCTGCGTACCTGGGATACCCTGCACATAGGCGCGATACTAAACGATGCCGCGGCACACAATATCGCCGTCATCGCCGGCCTCGCCCTGCCTCATAGCTCCACCCAATCCTTTTATGATGATACCGCAAAAGTGGCTGCTCAATTACAAGCTTACCGCGAAGTGATACGCAAATACAAATCACACCCGGCACTTTTAATGTGGTGCCTGGGCAACGAAGTGGATTTTCCTTATAAACTAAGATTTAAACATTTTTACAGAGCCTATAATGACCTGCTGAATATGATCCATGAAGAAGACCCGGATCATCCTGTCACCACCGCCCTCGAAAATTTCAGCCGGCGCTGCATCTTCAATATCAAAATGAAAATCCCGCGGCTCGATCTTATTTCTATTAATACATTTGGTAAACTGCTGTCTTTGCAAAGCGAGCTTGACAGGTTTTCCTGGTTTTGGAATGGCCCTTTCCTGATCAGCGAATGGGGGATCAACGGCCCCTGGGAATCTGAAACGACCGCCTGGGGGTCACCTATTGAAAATACCTCCGGCAAAAAAGCGGAGCAATATGCCGAACGTTTCAAAAGTATGCCCACCAGGGATCCGAGATTTCTTGGCGCATGCGTTTTCCTCTGGGGACAGAAGCAGGAAGGCACACACACCTGGTTTAGTTTTTTTTCCGGGGATAGCGCTGTTTCGGAACCGGTAAATACAATGGCACAGATCTGGACAGGTAAATCACCATCACTTCATGCACCCGCAATAAAGTACATGCTACTGAATGGGAAAGGGGCGAGGGATAATATACTTCTTAACCCCGACAGTATTTATGATGCAGAACTATTAATGGAAGGACCAGCGCCGGATTCAATTCGCCTGAGCTGGGAGATACTGGCAGAAGACTGGTTCCGGAAAAACATAATGACACACAATATCAAAAGACCTCAGGATTATAATAATTTACTTTTACCTGGTAATGGATTCACCGTTTCCTTCCGCCCGCCACCTGCTGAAGGTCCGTATCGTTTATTTGTAACAGCGTTTGATCAAAAAGGGTATTTCTCCACCGCGAATACTCCCTTTTATGTAATTGGAAAATGAAGAAACCCTTTAATACCGTATCTGCACCTTCACGGAGGGAATTCATAACCCTGCGCCTTATGATCCTCATAGGTGTTGGTAGTATGGGGTATCTATTATATTGCTTATTCCGCCAGGCACAGATAAGTTTTGCTCCTTTTTACTGGATACTGATGTTTGCAATCAGCTTCACCTGCCTGCGCTTACTGCATGAATGGTATCATTATTTTTCTATTTCCATTCCAACCCCACCTCAACAAAAGCAACAAACATTTACCGTAGATATATTGACCACGTTCTGCCCTGGTGAACCTTATGAAATGATCGTGGAAACATTAACGGCGATCCAAAAGATCCACTACCCGCATACAACCTATCTCTGCGATGAAGCCAATGATCCTTATCTCAAGAGTATATGCGGGCAATTAGGTGTTCGACACATCACCCGCGACAACCGGAAAGATGCCAAAGCCGGCAATATCAATAACGCCTTGCAGTATGCCACCGGCGATCTGTGTGTAGTGCTGGACCCCGACCATGTTCCCCAACCGGAATTCCTTGACCCCATCATACCGCATTTCAATAATCCGGAAATAGGGTTTGTACAAATTGTGCAGGCATACAGCAACCTGGATGATACGTTTATTGCTAAAGGTGCTGCACAGCAAACCTTCCAGTTCTATGGCCCCATTATGATGACGATGAACAGTTACGGAACTGTGTTGGCTATTGGCGCGAACTGCACTTTCCGTCGAGCTGCACTGGATTCTATCGGAGGACATGCAGCCGGTCTGGCAGAAGATATGCATACTGCCATGCAGTTGCACGCAAAAGGATGGAAATCGGTGTATGTGCCTGCTGTATTGGCAAGAGGATTGGTGCCATCTACTTTATCTGCATACTATAAGCAGCAACTGAAATGGTCGAGGGGAACGTTTGAATTGCTGTTTACTACCTATCCTCGTTTATTCCTGAAATTTACCTGGAGGCAAAAACTACATTACGGTACTATCCCGTTTTATTATTTATCCGGACTTATTTCGCTGATCAATTTTATCATTCCCATACTTTCCCTTTGCACAGGATTGATCCCCTTCCGGGTTGACATGGTAGATTTTTTATTGCTCGGTATGCCAATGATCGCTTCTTCCATATTGATCCGGCATTTTGTGCAGCGATGGGTGATGGAAGAAAAAGAAAGAGGATTTCACGTAGTCGGGGGGTTATTGCAAATTGGTACCTGGTGGATTTATATGACGGGATTGATATACACAATATTCCGCAAAAAAGTACCGTATATCCCAACTCCCAAGGATAATAAAACGCCTGATCACTGGTCGCTGAATCTTCCCAATATTGCCATGGTCATTATTACACTGGCCGCAATTATATACGGACTTAACTACGACTGGAATCCCTATGCATGGGTGATGGCCGGAATAGCCGCTATCAATTGCCTGATCCTTTCCTTTGTTATTTTGATCAGTCAGCAAACCGGTGCACCACGTTTGCGTGACAGATATGAATGGATAAGAAAAGCGCTTATATTCCCCTTATTGCTGAAAAGAAAATTCTGGCTGCTTAGGCATACGCATATTTATAGCAGCTTACGCAAACTCGGATTGCCATTGCTGATGCTGACCGTTTTTTTAGCCTGGTATTTTTTAAAAGTAGATGCAGAAGCGCCATCTTCCAAAACAGACAGACCGGAAACAAAACAGGCGGCATTTTATACTGGTATTTATCAGCCTGGAAATACAGAAGGGCTTATTTCCATGAAAGAAGTGCTGCAATACCAGCAACAATATAAAAGCCGGTTCAATATTCTTTCCTTTTATATTCCATGGGGTGATTTGCCACATTGCTTCCCGGACAGTTCGATGATGAAGGCTGTTTATGAAAACGGATCAATACCGATGATCACCTGGGAGCCATGGGCCAGCCTTTTTGAAGTATCACGCGGTAACAAAGAACTTCAAAGCGAGCAGAAGATACTTGCACATATCAACGCCGGTATATTTGATCCTTACCTTGAAAAATTTTCATCACAAATAAAAGCGCTGAACAAACCTGTATTCATCCGGTTTGCTCATGAAGCTGATAATCCTGCTTATCCCTGGTCGCCCAAAGGCAACAATACACCGCAGGAATTCAAAGCGGCCTGGAAATACGTGTATGAATTCTTCCTTCGTAAAGGAGTAGCTAATGTTATTTGGGTATGGAATCCCTGGAGGGCCGACCAGGTAGAGAATTATTTTCCCGGTAAAGAATATGTTGACTGGATAGGTGTGACCAGTCTTAATTATGGTCCACAACTGGGTGAGGGAGCATTTTTTTCATTTAAGAATTTATATACACCCTTTCACCGCCAACCTGTTTTTCAATCGGGTTTGCCGGTTATGATTGGTGAAATGAGTTCATTGGCTATCGCAGGACAACAGAAAGAATGGTTCAATGCTGCATTCAATGACATCAGTAATGATTTCCGCGAGATACAAGCCCTGGTATTTTTTAATAACGCACATGATAAAAATATTCTCCGGCCAGTTGCCGGCAATGTACTTGACTGGCAATTACAAAATCCCGACAGCGTGTTTGCTGCATTAAAAAAATACCCGCGGATAGATAGCAGCCGGCTGATGTTTTCTTATGCTAAAACAGATCTTTCAACAATACAAAACCCGGTAGCTTCTTTACCGGTTAAAATGCCGGAAAACGTCCGCGGGATCAATTATCACAAGGGGGAGAATTGGTATCGCAATTTCCACGAGCTTACACGACATGAAGTGGCAAAGGATTTTGAGGAAATAAAAGCGCTCGGCATTAATACTATTCGCCGTTTTGGTCCGGGTGTATACGACCGCAACATATTTGCCGTGGCAAGAGAATTAGACATGCAAATTGATTATGCATTTTGGCTGCCCTATATAAAAGATATGAATAAGGATAAGCAAATGCTTGTGCGAACAGAATACGCCATTCTTAAAAGAGTGAAAGAGCTGAGGAAAGAACCACGGATCATTGCATGGTCCATTGGAAATACAGTGCTGGAGCAATTGGCCCAACGATATGATAAGCCGGCTTTACTTTACCAGCAAAGCATTTATTTAAGTTGGCTGAATCATTTGATCAATAAAATAAAAATGATAGATAACACCAGGCCGGTAACCATCGATGTGAGCCTGGCTAAGCATTTACCTGCTACACTGGATCTGCTGCATCAGCAATTGCCATCGATCGATGCATTTGGTTTGATAATAGGAAAAGACTCAACAGGAATAGCACAGTTGAAGGACATCAAAGTACCGTATTTTATCAGCCAGGTATCTGCCGATCACTATCTGCAAATGAATGAAGCAACTAAAGGGCCTGTGTTTATTACCGATTGGCAGGACCAGCAAACAAGGGATTATGTTACGTTTGATGGGATTATTGATCACTGGGGCCGGTATAAGCCATCGTATTATTTATTAAGGAATAACTGGGCTTCGCCAACCATCTCACTGTATCTGCCAGAAATTAAAATTCTCCGGCCGGCCAAAACCACTTTTGCCGGCAGCCATCTTACTTATAATGTATTGGTGCATGATAAAAACGGATGGCGGTTCCCGTGGACAGCAGAAAAGGACCTCCGGTTTGAATGGCACCTGGTAAAAATGGATGAAGAAGGGAATGCTATTTATATGAAGCCAGTGGGATCAGGAACTTATATTAATCTACAGATACCGGAACAACCGGAACATTATCGCCTGTACGTGCAAGTAGTGAATGGCAATAGTGTGAACGGAGTGCAATCAATATTAAACGTTCCACTGCAACCAACTGCAGGAATAGTTAAATGATTAATGACGTGAATAATAATCCCAGGCAAGTTTGGCAATCCTTGCAATGGTGGCACTGCATGCTTCAGGAGATGCCTGTGCTTCTGAAACGAACACTGCTATTACAAGATGTTTGCCGTTGGGCAGAGTGATAATACCGACATCATTGTATGAGCCATACCCTGTGCCGGTACGATGCGCCACAATTGTATTTTTAGGAAGAAGTCCTTTTATCCTGTCAGGGCCGGTAACCGTTGCCGTCATTTTTTCCCAGAGAAAATCATGGCTGGTAGTTGAAAGATAATCGCCGGTATAAGCAATAGCCAGCAAACGTCTCATTTCATTTGGCGTGCTCCAGTTATCAATTCTTAATAATGAATCAGTACCTATTTCCCTTTCGGTATTGGCAATGGCTATATCCCTGATATCGAGGTCATCAAGATAGGGCTGTATACTTGCCGGGCCTTTCAACAAGTGCAACAGCAGATCGCAGGCAGTATTGCTGCCTTGCTCCAGCATCAGGGTAAGCAGTTGGCCAATGGTGATTTTTCCTCCGGGAAAATTAGCATTGGAATACATTTCTTCTTCACTGGTGAAAATGGAGTCTTTATGCAGCTGTAGATATCTTTCGATAAAGGTAGTACCTCTGTCCAGTTCTTTCAGCATAGCTATCGCAATGGGAAATTTATATACACTCATCATCGGAAAACGCTCCTCGCCGCGATAGCTCAACGAATCACCGGCTTCCAGTAATGAAATGGAAACGCCTACCCTGGCATTGAGGCCTTGAGTAACGCGGGTGATATTCGCGCGGAGGGAATCGCGTTCTTTTGGGCTGAGTTGGGCAGAGGAGGGCAGGGAATAAATTATGGAGGCAAACAGGAACAGAACAAGGGTTTTATAAGTTGCCGGACGGAGCATCAGGTTGAAAGATTTAGTAGCATACAATTTAAGAAGTATCGGAAACTTTTAGGAATTTTTATTTACGTGTACCCAGCAATAGGTAATTTAGATCTTTAACAAATGATGGTACAGTTTAAATATTTTGACAGACCGGATCTCTATACCGGATTCCTGGAAGAGGAAGTAGCTTGTGGCATTTGCGGTAACAAAACTACCTGCTTCGATGCATCTTTGTTTTATGGAGAAGAGAAACTAAAAGCTATTTGCCCCGATTGTTTAGCTAATGGAAAATTATACGACTACGATATATCTACTTGTGATGGTGATCAGGAAGAATTAAAAAAACAATTGAAAGCATCTTTGCCTGCGTTAAGCGATGCAGATATTCTCCAGCTGGTCGACCAAAAAACGAATGAATTGGAGAAAACTACTCCTTCGTTAATAACCTGGCAGGATAATAACTGGCCCTGCCTGGAAGGCGACTATAG
>CBHEUU010000079.1:0-11174 GCA_965990355.1 uncultured Chitinophagaceae bacterium | reverse complement strand
GGACAAGGGGGAAATAGAATACCTTTTATTGGATAGCAGAAAAATATATTCTCTCCGCACCGCTTTATTTTTTGCGTTAAAAGGCCCGCGGCGTGATGGCCACCAGTTCATTCCTGAATTGTATAAAAAAGGCATTCGCAGTTTTGTTGTCAGCATGCCCATTGAAGAAGCGGCCTATCCCGGCGCTGCTTTTTTGCTGGTAGATGATCCACTTGCTGCTTTGCAGGCATTGGCCGCTTATCATCGCAAAGCATTTTCCTTACCTGTTGTTGGCATTACCGGAAGCAATGGAAAAACGGTAGTAAAAGAATGGCTTTATCAACTCTTGCACCGCCAGTTTAATATTGTTCGCAGCCCCAAAAGTTATAATTCGCAGATCGGTGTACCATTAAGCATCTGGCAAATTAATGACCAGCATAATCTTGGTGTTTTTGAAGCAGGCATTTCAAAGCCTGGTGAAATGGAAAAACTGGAAGCGATCATCAAACCATCTATTGGCGTATTGACCAATATCGGTGAAGCGCATAGTGAAGGATTTACAGATAAGCAACAGAAACTGGAAGAGAAAATGAAACTGTTTGAACACAGCTCATTGATCATTGCCAATGGTGATGAAGAATATATTGCTGAAGCAGTAAAAGCTTCCGGGAAACAAAATGTGCTTTGGGGCCGTAAAGCATCTAACAGCGTTCAATTGCTGGATGTGCAGAAATCCAGCCGGAAGACCAGCATTACGCTTAATCTTCCTTCCGGTATTATTCATTTCAGCATTCCTTTTACTGATGACGCATCAATAGAAAATGCTGTCAATTGTTTCCTGGTATCCCATCAACTGGGTACGCCGCTTGAAACACTCATTGCAGGTATGCAAACACTGCAGCCGGTTAACATGCGGCTGGAACTGAAAAAAGGAATCAATCATTGCACTATTATCAACGATAGCTACAGTGCCGATCTTAATTCACTCGAGATCGCGCTGAACTTTCTTGATCAGCAAACCAGCGCTGCCAGGAAAACGGTGATCCTTTCCGATTTCCTGCAAAGTGCAGAAGAAGAAGGGCGGTTGTATAACTATATCGTTGACACATTACGGAAACACCAGGTAGGCCGGTTGATCGGCATTGGCGAACATATTTCAAAAGCATTGCAACAGCTTTCAACCAGTGAATCAGAGCAACTGGTGATAGAATTATATGCTTCCACGGAAGATTATATCCGGCAGTTTCTTTCTTCCCAGTTCAAAGAAGAAACAGTGCTGATAAAAGGAGCACGTGTATTTGGATTTGAACAGATCGTGCAGTTGCTTGAGCAGAAAGTACATCAGACGGTGTTGGAGATCAACCTGAACGCAATCGTTAATAATGTAAAAGCCTATCAGCAGCAATTAAAACCTTCCACCCGTATCATGGCCATGGTAAAAGCTTTTGCTTATGGTAGCGGAGGTGCTGAAATAGCAGGCATATTGCAATATCATAAGATTGATTATCTCGGGGTAGCGTATGCTGATGAAGGAGTGGAGTTGAGAAAATCGGGGATCACTTTACCGATCATGGTAATGAATCCTGAAGAAACAGCTTTTGAATCTATCGTGAATCATAATCTTGAACCCGATATTTATTCCTTCGGTATGCTGCAGGCATTTGAAGCCTTCCTGGAAAATGAAGGGTTGCAGCAATATCCCATCCACATAGAAATTGAAACAGGAATGAACCGCCTGGGTTTTGCAGTAGATGATACAGAGAAGCTGGCGGCTCATCTTGCTTCTTCAACATTGGTGAAAGTGCAAACAGTGTTTTCACATTTGGCAGCCAGTGAAGATCCTGCAGAGGACGGATTCACCAAACAACAATTCAGCCGTTTTCAGCAAGCAGCATCTAACCTGGAAAGTATAGGTTATTCTTTTTTAAAACATATTTCCAATACCGGAGCTATATTCCGTTTGCCCGAATTGCAATTGGATATGGTAAGGCTGGGTATAGGCATGTACGGAGTGGATAGTGCAGCCGTGCATCAGTCCCTGCTTCAGCCTGTGGCCACACTTAAAACCACCATTGCACAGCTTAAACACCTGAAAGCCGGTGAAACCGTAAGCTACAACCGCCGGGGTGTAATAAAGAAAGATTCAGTGATCGCCACGGTACGTATTGGTTATGCAGATGGCTATTCCCGGAAACTTGGTTATGGCGTTGGCAAAATGTATGTAAGAGGACATGAGGCACCGGTTATCGGTACAGTTTGCATGGATATGACGATGATTGATGTAACCGGCATTCCAGGCGTACAGGAAGGTGATGAGGTGATTCTTTTTGGAAAAGAGATCTCTGTGCAGCAACTGGCTGCCTGGGCCGGCACTATCCCTTATGAGATCATGACGGGCATATCCCAGCGCGTAAAACGGGTTTATTTCGAAGAATAAGGGTCTCCCATTAGCGCTGTTAGCGTCTTATTCGCATTATTCGCGTCTCCCATTCCTTATATTTGCTGACTAAAAACGATACAGTGAAGCTTAGAAATTCTGTTTTAATCATTGCCATTATCATTATCGCTGATCAGGCTTTGAAAATATGGATCAAGACTCATCACCATTTCGGTCCTGTGACCAATGTGATGGGCCTTTCCTGGTTCAGGCTGTATTTTATAGAAAACAAAGGAATGGCCTGGGGTTGGGAATTTGGCGGCGACTGGGGAAAGATGTTGCTGACCCTGTTTCGCCTGGCAGCCGTTATTTTCGGCACCTGGTACCTCGGCCGGATCGTAAAGCAAGGCTACAGCCGTGGCTTTATTATCTGCGCTTCACTGATCTATGCAGGTGCCCTGGGCAACCTGATCGATAGCATGTTTTATGGAATGATCTTCGAAGAAAGTTCTTATTCCTATGTGGCTAAGATTTTTCCTGAGCATGGATATGCCGGCTTCCTGCATGGGAGGGTCGTGGATATGTTATACTTTCCATTGATCCGTTCTACTTATCCCTCCTGGGTACCGTATGTAGGTGGTGAAGAATTTGAATTTTTCAGTCCTATCTTCAATATAGCCGATGCTTCTATTTCTATCGGCGTAATCACTTTATTTATTTTCCAGAAACGCTTCTTCAAGAAGAAAGACCCTGATCAGCATTCAACAGTGGAGACGAGTGCGGAAGTGAATGATAAAGTGCAGGTAGGTTAAATAAAAGAAGAGGGATGACTGATTAAGTTATCCCTCTTCTTTTATAGTTATTGTTTCATTACTCTCTTATAGATCATCATTCCTGAAAGCTCTACCCTGAGGATGTAAATACCTGTTGGCAAAACATTCGTTTCATCCAGTGAAAGCTGGTTTACTCCTTCACGGATATCAAATGATTTTCTTTTTACCACTTTGCCAAGGTTGTCTATCAGCTCTGCTCTTGCAACACCACCTCTTGCAGCTGAAATATCAAAGAACAGCTCACGGCCGAAAGGATTTATTACAGAAACAAAATCAAAGGCCGCCGGTTGTGCAGTCAGTTGCAGCACGCGGGAATAACTACCCCTGTTATCTGCAGTCCGCAGGTTGATCCTGTAATAGGTTTTGCGGGTGAGATCATCAGGGTCTGTGTATGAATAGGAATGTTGTTCAGTGGGATTGCCCGAATAACTGTTAACGGTAGCGATAGTAACAAAGTTTATTCCGTCATAACTTCTTTGCACATCATAAAATATTGGCTCGTCTTCACCGGTTACGGTCCACTTCAATGCGCTTTTGCTGTTACGTACAGATCCGTTAAAGGATAAAAGTTTTGCAGCAAGCACCCCGCCGCAATCAATCACGCTCAGCGTTACACTGTTCATATTATCGGTGGAGCGGCAGGCGTCATCAGTCAGGTTGCCTGTACTGGTAGCCAGTATCAACCTGAATTTTTTACCACTATCTGCTGTGGTAAGGATAGGCGTCGTATAAGTGCTCCAGTATTCCCACATATTCAATGATGCATTGAAGTGTGGCGTGCTGTCTCTTGATGAACCGATATCGGTCCAGGTAGTGCCACCATCATCGCTGGATTGCCATTGGTGATACCGGTAGTTATTGAAATAAGAACGGATGGTATCCGTTAGTTTTAATGGATTGCCTTCGCAGACTGTGGGCGTAATAGTGGGCGAATAATTCATGGTGGGCGAGCAGGTAGCTACACCGATATCATCTATCGCCCAGTCGTTACCACCACCGCCTGGCGCATTGTTACGGATTGTAACAGTCATGCTTGTTTGACCAGCTCTTGTTTTGAATACAAATCCTTTTTTTACCCAAAGACCAGTGTAAGGAATGTTCCCGCTGGTATAATAATCTTCACCATCTATCTGGAAATTCAGATTAGGACGCACGCCGGAAGAATCATTGCCAGGCCCCGGTACGTAGCCGGTTGAACCGGCGTTCTTTCCGGATGAATCGCATCCGCAACGGCGGCATACATTCCTGAACCAGGCAGAGAATTCATAATAAGTTTCTTCACAAAGCCCACTGATGTTCTGCGTGAAAGCGCGGTTGGTTTCATAACTGGCGTTTACCACTACCGTATAACCGCCAGTGCCGGGATAATTGCCCAGGTAAGGATCAGCAGCGCCGGTATGGTCGCCAATAATATCCCAAACACCAAATACGCGGGAGTTGCCTGATGTTGAATAAGGGGTATTCGGATTGGTTGTGCCGTCTGAACTGGTAGTATTGGCCAATCCATAAAAATTATCATTCGGGGTACTGCTGGTAAAATTTTTGAATGTATAGGGAAGCGGAACGAAAGTAGTGCCACCTGCCCTGTTTGGAGTAGCACCTGAACCAAATGTGCCACCTGATTCTCCCACGATAGCATTCGAACCTATAGCATTGGAACATAAACCATAATCGGGTGCTATCCGGATTGTATAAGGAGTAAATTGGGAAGTGGTTACTGTTCCGGAAGATCCGATATTATAACGGAAATTACCTGCAGGCAGTAGAATGCTTTCATCAAGTACTACATCAGGAGAGCTTTTAAGTTTTATACGGTAGGCATATACCCGTATGCATGTACTGCCAAAAGAAGGCCTGAAGCTTCCCCAGATGCGGCCGGAATTAGTAGCGCTTTCTCCTTGCGTATTTACATTCGCCAGTGCTGAAGCATTACCAATATTGAAGCGTAAACGGCCACTTGGTTTATCGATGTGACCGGAATCGGCATCGGCTGCGTCGGAATAAGGTATTTGCAAACGTCCTTCATTGGAAATCATCTGCAGTGAATTGTCGATATAATCAAACTTGGCGAGGTTGATTGTATCGTTATAACGCACATTATTCAACCTGTTACCGGAAGTGCTGCTACCTCCGTCAATGGAAATAGTGGCCCGCACTTCAATTATATCGCCAGGCAAAAAAGTTCCTCCGTTCGGCCGGGTTATATTGATAAAACTCTTACCCGTTTTCACTACAGGTTGCGCAAATAAATTTCCGGCAAGCAATATGCAGAAAGCAAGAAAACAGTGCAGCAGCCTGGTTCTTCTACACATCGCCCAAAAAAGAATACTGTGTAAAGCTGTTTTCATAAGCTGGATTAAAGTGATTCAAAAGAATGGATTTAACAGCCCCAAAATACATGGATTGAAGAGAGAATGCAATAGTACTTTGTTCATTTTCAACTACGTGTATTCACCTACATATTTCCCCCTAAAAGCAAGTAGTTTTATTGTACTTCTGCTGATGTTTTTTTTCCGATACAAATGCAGTGCAAACAGTATTAATTAGTTACATATTTAAAATAAAAAAGGCCCCTTTTGGAGGCCTTTTTTACAACTAAACTTTTGTGATTATTCGTAGTGGTTGAACCAGTCTTTTTTGCCTGAATTAATGCCTTCAGATGGGATGGTCGTTCTTGATACAGCATCATTCACCGGAGCTTTATAAGGATTGGACATCGGCGATATCCTGATCCTGCTCATCGATTTTGCTTTGCCAGCAAGCAATCCTTTCAAATAAGCTGATTCTTCATCTCTGTTAGCTGGTTCAGTAGCTGCAGCCCTTGCCTGCTCCAGTGTTTTGAGCGGATAGGCTGAAATGTACGATGTGCGTTTCATTTCTTTCATAGATTCGGATTTTGGAATGAATGGAAACCGGGACCAAGATGGAAGTTTTCCGCCTCAATTGCAAGCGGATGAGCATAAAAAAAAGAGAAGAGCCTTTATTCCTCTCTTTTTACGTTAGTGCTTTTACGATTTGAATTCCAACTAACCCAGTTTGCCAACCATATTGGCCGGCACTACCCACTGGTCAAACTCCTCTGCAGTAACATAACCGAGCTTGATTGCCATCTCTTTCAATGTAGTTCCTTCCTTATGTGCTTTCTGGGCAATTTCAGCGGCTTTGTAATAACCGATCTTCGTATTCAACGCTGTTACAAGCATCAATGAATTGTCAACGTGTTTTTTAATGTTGGCTTCGATCGGCTCCAGTCCAACAGCACATTTATCATTGAATGAAACACAACCATCGCCAATCAGCCTTGCACTGTGCAGGAAGTTGTAGATCATCACCGGCTTGAACACATTCAATTCAAAATGTCCGGTAGCACCACCAATATTGATGGCTACATCATTTCCCAAAACCTGTGCAGCTATCATGGTCAGCGCTTCACATTGTGTAGGGTTCACTTTACCGGGCATGATGGATGAACCTGGTTCATTATCAGGAATAAATATTTCACCAATTCCGCTACGCGGACCAGATGATAACATACGGATATCATTCGCGATCTTCATCAGGCTTACCGCTACTGTTTTCAACGCTCCATGTGCTTCCACAATAGCATCATGTGCAGCCAGTGCTTCAAATTTATTTTCTGCTGTTACAAAAGGAATACCGGTAAGACGGGCAATATGTTTTGCCACATTTTCTGCATAGCCATCAGGCGTGTTGATGCCAGTGCCTACTGCTGTGCCACCCAAAGCCAGTTCGCTTAAATGGGCCAGTGTATTTTTAATAGCCTTCAGGCCATGGTCCAGCTGTGACACATAACCGCTGAATTCCTGTCCTACAGTGAGAGGCGTAGCATCCATAAAATGCGTACGGCCGATCTTCACTACTTTCATAAACTGCTTGCTTTTGGAAGCAAGTGTGTTCCTCAGTTTCTCAATACCGGGGATAGTGGTTTCCAGCAAAATTTTATAGGCCGCAATATGCATGGCCGTTGGAAATGTATCGTTGGACGACTGGGATTTATTGACATCATCATTGGGATGCAGGAATTTTTCTTTGTCTGTTAAAGCGCCTCCTTTGATCACATGGCCACGGTAAGCCACCACTTCATTCACGTTCATATTGCTTTGCGTACCGGACCCGGTTTGCCATACCACCAAAGGGAAATAAGCATCCAGTTTGCTCTCCAGTATTTCATCACACACCTGGCCAATAAGATCTGATTTTTCTTTAGATAAAACGCCGGCTTCGAAATTGGTGATAGCGGCTGCTTTTTTGAGATAAGCAAAAGCCCGGATGATCTCTTTGGGCATTTTATTAATATCCTGGGCAATCTGGAAATTGTCAATGCTGCGTTGGGTTTGCGCTCCGTAATAAGCATCTGCAGGCACTTTCACTTCGCCCATGGTGTCTTTTTCTATTCTGTATCCCATAACGTGTATTTAGAAAAAAGATGAAAAAATGATTTGGGTGGCAAAGTTAGGGATATCGAAGTAAAAGGTATTTTAGCTTTTGGAAGAAGGTTGATGTATGTTTGAAATTAAAAAGTTTGCATGAGAAAGAATACGATCCTGACCTCATTCTTCATAGCCCTGTTCTTTTCCGGCATATCCCAGCAGTATGTTCCCACGCAGGAAAACATTGCTGCAAGGCTGCAGTTCCGCGATAACCGTTATGGCATGTTTATCCATTGGGGATTATCAAGCGTACTGGCCGATGGAGAATGGGTGATGAACAACCGGAACATTAAAGTAGAAGACTACAAACGCCTTCTCCGGGCTTTCAACCCCGTTGATTTTGATGCAGCCAAATGGGTATCTGTGGCAAAGAATGCGGGTATGAAATACATCGTGTTCATCACACGCCATCATGATGGCTTTTCCAATTGGGACACCAAACAATCTGACTGGAAGATCACCAATACACCTTATGGAAAAGATGTGTTGAAGATGTTGGCGGAAGAATGCAGCAAACAGGGAATACAACTGGGACTTTATTATTCTACACTCGACTGGTCGCGTTCCGATTATCCTTACGAAACCGGCCGTACCGGTAAAGGCACAGGACGGACAGAAAAAAGCAATTATGCTTCTTATTTGCAGTTCATGAAAAATCAATTGACAGAACTGCTCACTAATTATGGAAAGATCATGTCCATCTGGTTTGATGGTCATTGGGACCAGACCAATCCCGAAGGTCATGCCGACCGTTCTTCCCGTGTCGATTGGAAATATCCTGAGATCTATGAGTTGATCCATCGCCTGCAACCGCAATGCCTTATTGGTAATAATCACCACCTGTCTCCTATACCTGGTGAGGACTTCCAGATGTTTGAACGTGATCTGCCAGGTGAGAATAAATCAGGGTTGAGCTTCCAGGAAGCATCAGCATTACCGCTCGAAACCTGCGAAACAATTAATGGATCATGGGGATACAACATAACTGACAGAAAATATAAAACAGTAAGCCAGGTGATACAGTTGCTGGCAGGCGCTGCAGGACGTGATGCTAACCTGCTGTTGAATATCGGACCAATGCCCAGCGGACAAATACAACCGGAATTTGTTGACACACTGGCTGCAGCCGGCCAATGGTTAAAACAATTCGGGGAAAGCATTTACGGAACAAGAAAAGGGCCGCTTGCTGCTCAGCAATGGGGCGTAACAACGCAAAAAGATAAACGCGTTTACCTGCATTTGTTCAGTATGCCGGCAGATAAGCAGGCTGTTATTCCAGGTTCATGGAAAACCGTATCGGTTAAAGTGATGGGTACTGAAACTGCTGTAAAATTCAAGCAACAGAAAGAAAATATGGTCCTTTCCCTGGATGGAGTAGCTTTGAATGGACCTGATACAGTGATTGAAATAGTATTAAAATAAAAAAGAGAACTATGAAGAATGTTCTTACTGCCATCGTTCTTTTATTTTCTTTTGGCATTGCACAGGCGCAAACACAAGCGCTTCCTACAAAGCAGCAACTTGCCTGGCACGATATGGAATATTATTGGTTTATTCATTTCGGCCCCAACACGTTTACCGATAAAGAATGGGGTCATGGAGATGAGCCGGAAAATATCTTTAATCCCACAGAATTGGATTGCCGTCAATGGGCACGTATTGCCAAGCAATCCGGCGCAAAAGGGATTATCATCACAGCCAAACATCATGATGGATTTTGCCTGTGGCCCAGCCAGTATTCAACGCATACAGTAAAACAAAGTCAATGGAAAAATGGAAAAGGAGACGTGCTGAAAGAATTATCCAAAGCATGCAAGGAATATGGTTTGAAGTTCGGCGTTTATCTTTCTCCCTGGGACAGGAACCATCCGCAATACGGAACTCCGGCTTACAATGATGTGTATATAAACACTATGAAAGAGTTGATCACCCGCTATGGCCCTTTCTTTGAGTTTTGGTGGGATGGCGCCAATGGTGAAGGTCCTAATGGCAAGAAGCAGGAATATACTTTCAGGCGTTTTGAACAAACCATACGCCGTCTTGCACCCAATACTGTTGTATTCAGTGATATCGGCCCGGACATAAGATGGGTAGGCAATGAAAAAGGAATAGCCGGTGAAACCAACTGGAATTATCTGGACACAGCAGGATTTAAAAGAGGAGAAGGTGCACCTCCAACTGATACACTTAACCAGGGAAATATTAATGGACGGTACTGGATACCCGCTGAATGTGATGTAAGCATCAGGCCGGGCTGGTTCTATCATGCAGAAGAAGATGATAAAGTAAAAACACCGCAACAGTTATTTGGATTATATCTTAAATCAGTTGGCCGCGGTGCTAATTTATTATTGAATGTGCCGCCAGACAGACGCGGATTGATCAATGAAAAAGATTCAGCCGCATTAATGGGATTTAAAGCCTTGCGGGAAGAAGGGTTTGCCAACAATCTTGCATTTGGCAGCAAAGCTGAACTGCATACCAAGGGAAGTATTTTCAAACGGACAAAATTTACTGATGGCGATCCTGCCAGTGCAGAAAAACTTACAGACTATAAAAACACAAGCCTGTGGGTGAAATTCGATTCTGTGAGGAAGGTCAACTGCATTGTTTTACAGGAGGGAATTGCAACAGGGCAAAAAGTAAAATCTGCCAGATTGATATTATTAAATGGTACGCAGGAAGTGAAACAGATTGATATCACTACAATCGGAAGAAAACGGATACTTGTGTTTCCTTCGCAGGATATCAGCAGCATCCGCCTGCTTATCCGTGATGCAAAGAGTGCTCCTGTTATTAAAGAGATCAGTGCTTATTTATTGCCGGAAGAACTTACTGCCCTTTAAAAGCAGGTTTTCTTTTTTCCAGGAAAGCAGCAGCGCCTTCTTTGGCATCAGCAGTGGCTATCAGTGTACCGAACGTTTCTATTTCGATAGCATAGCCATCAAGCTTTTCGTTGAACACTGCATTGGCTGCTTTTATACAACCAGCAACAGCCAGTGGCGCTTTGGAATTGATCAGCATTAAAATAGAACGTGCTTTATCCAGCAGCTCTTCTGCTTTTACTACATGATTCACCAAACCATATTGTAAAGCAGTGGCAGCATCAATCATATTACCTGTTATCAGCAATTCCATAGCCCTGCCTTTGCCGATGAGTTGCACCAACCGTTGAGTGCCACCATAACCGGGTGTTAATCCCAGGTTCACTTCGGGTTGACCGAATTTAGCCTGTTCGCTGGCTACGCGGAAATGACAGGCCATGGCCAGTTCACAACCACCGCCCAATGCAAAGCCGTTCACCGCAGCGATGATTGGTTTGGGGCTGTTCTCTATTTTGGAAAAAACAAGGTCCTGCGCGTTTTTCGCCAACGCCTTTCCGCCTGCAGCATCCAGCGAACTGAATTCACTGATATCAGCACCAGCTACAAAAGCTTTTGGTCCGCTGCCAGTGAGTATAGCTGACAGGATTCCGGGATTGCTGATCACTTCATCTATAGCTTTACCCAACTCTTCGATCACCGTTTTGTTCAG
>CBHEUU010000078.1:0-11186 GCA_965990355.1 uncultured Chitinophagaceae bacterium | reverse complement strand
AGGATAATCTTTTGCTGGTTATGCAAATGGGTCAAAACGGTTCCATGTACCATTGATTAACTACTTGAGACTTAACATTCATGTTTAATTAAGCACATTCGATGCAGAGGCCTCTTTTTATTGTACCTTTAAAGAGCCACAGCTTCTCCCCAGGATCACTTAATATAATTATTTATTATGATAGCACATATTCAGTTCCGCCATAAAGGAGTGGATGTCCCCTCCCTGCTCGTTTTTAATTTCGGAGCTATCAGGGACGTGATTATGGTAATGCCCCAAACAAAAAAAATCCTGCAGGGCTGGCGAAAAGAAGAAAAAGAGAACGGTATTTTATTTAATAATAACGGAGATGATGTATGGGTATGCCCGAATGCATCTATCAACCAGTTTCCTGATACATTCTCACACTTGAAAGCAGAGTTGCTGAAATTCTTTAATAAAAATAAGTTTGAATTCAGATTAAGACGTCCGATGGCGGCTATTTACTAATATTATTTGCTTCCCTTTTTCAGTGAAGACTTTCTTACAATCAACTCTGAGTTTACAATAATCGTGTTCGTGCTTTTAATATTGGATATTCCTTTTAGGTGGTTCACGAGATTACGGGCGGCAATCTCACCCATGTCCATACCGGGATAATCAATGGTGGTTAACTGAGGTTCCACCAGTTTGCTGATAGCATCATTGTTGAAGCCAACCACAGCAATGTCCTGCGGTATTCTTATACCATGTTCTTTCAGGGTTTGCATGCACACGGCAGCAGAAAAATCATTAGTGATAAAAGCACCATCAGGCATGGGTTTCATATTCATGATCTGCAAAGCTGCCTCAACCCCGAATTGTTCACTCAGGTCTTTGATCAGCACGAGATCTTTGTTGAAAGGGATATTGTTATCCCGCAGTGCATGTTCATAACCCCTGTGCCGTTGCGCATACACGTTTCTTTGTAAGCTGGCTGTTACCAGCACAATGCGTTCACAACCTTGTTCTATCAGGTGTTGGGTGGCCTGGTAGCCGCAGGCATAATTATCAATGATCACTTTTGTGCTGTCTCCCTGCTCTTCCACCCGGTCGAAGAAAATCACGGGAATACCTTTTTCTTCGTAGGGCTGAAAATGCTCCATGTTGGTGGTGTCAAAAGCAAGAGAAGCGATAAGGCCGTCTACACGTTTATGAAAAAGGTTCAATGCGTTGGCCGCTTCTTTTTCATAACGTTCTGAAGAGTGGGCGATGATAAGATCGTAACCTGCTTCAGTGGTTACTTTTTCAATACCGGCCAGTACGGAAGTGATGAAATTACTGTTCAGTTCATGTATCATCACCCCGATCGTATTGGTCTTTTGCTTGCGCAGGTTGCTTGCAAAATTATTATGCCTGTAACCAAGCTGCTTTGCGGCCTCCTGTATTTTTTTCCGGGTGTTTTTATTGATTGCCGGGTGGTTCTGCAAGCCGCGGCTTACAGTGGCAGAAGACAGGGACAGTTTGCGGGCAATATCATAGATAGTGATGTCCTTTTTAGGCTTCATCATGTTACAATCAGTTATAAATTGATCAGTTCGTAAGCAATAGTGTTCAAAGGGCTGGGCCTTCTGATAAAAGTACCATATTTCCTGTCGATGCTGATAAAAACAATGAACTGTTTACTTAGTTGGATCTCAGAAAATCCGGTACTTAATCGTACTTTCCGCCATCAAAGAAGCAAGATGGTATTACTGATTGTCCTGCTTGCAATTGCCCTGCAGGTATTTCTGACCGCAAAAAAACTCAGTCCTTTTTTATCATTACTTATTGTAGCGATCGTGGCGGGACTGGCACTGAAAATGCCGCCGGCCGAGTTGATCATTTCCATTGAAAAGGGAGTGGGAAGCACGCTGGGCGGGTTGGTGCTGATCATCTGCCTTGGGGCCATACTGGGAAAATTGCTGGAAACAAGCGGCGCTGCAGGTCAGATAACTACCAGCCTGGTGAATGCATTTGGCATAAAACATATTCAATGGGCGGTGTTGCTCACCGGCTTCCTGGTAGGCATTCCTCTTTATTATAATGCGGGTTTTATCATCCTCGTACCGTTGGTGTTTTCCATTGCGCGGCGCACCGGGGTGCCGTTGCTGTATGTTGCTATTCCTATGGCAGCTGCCCTTTCCGTAACGCATTGTTTCCTGCCGCCTCATCCCGGCCCCGTTTTACTGGTGAATGCATTTCATGCGGATATGGGTAAAACGCTTATCTATGGCCTCGCCATTGGTGTGCCTATATTGATCCTCGTTGGGCCGGGGCTTGGTAAAATGATGAAGGGAATCAAACCGGGCAATGAAAAATTCTTATCTGCTCCTGCCGAAACCAGTTATGAAAAACTGCCTGGCATTTTTGCGAGTTTCCTGATTGCTTTATTACCAGTGTTCCTGATCAGCCTTGCAGTTTTGGCAAATGCATTTTTGCCTGACACGAACCTGCTAAGAAAAACACTGGCCTTTGCAGGCGATTCAACCATTGCACTGCTGACAACTGTATTGATTGCGATTATATATTTTGGAAAAACAACCGGCAAACCTGTAGGCGAAATAATGGTATGGGTAAATAATGCAATAGCTGATATAGCACTTATATTGCTTATCATCACAGCGGGTGGTGTGTTCAAGCAGGTGCTGACTGATA
Source organism: uncultured Chitinophagaceae bacterium (assembly GCA_965990355.1). Taxonomy (GTDB): domain Bacteria; phylum Bacteroidota; class Bacteroidia; order Chitinophagales; family Chitinophagaceae; genus Terrimonas_A. The sequence continues at coordinate 8,531 of CBHEUU010000078.1, read as the reverse complement.
GCGGCACGGCAGAATATATTGCTTCTCTCAGCGGGCAATGGAAAATGCCACCGCTGGTATTCGGATGGGTAGTAACGGCGCTGATCAGGGTAATGATCGGTTCCGCCACTGTTTCTGGTATTGCTGCCGCAGGCATTGTAGCACCACTGGTGCTGGCAGGGAAAGCTTCACCTGAATTGATGGCGCTGGCTGTGGGTGCAGGCAGCGTGTTCGGTTCACATATCAATGACACGGGCTTCTGGATGTTCAAAGAATTCTTCGGCCTTTCATTAAAGCAAACATTCTTTTCCTGGACACTGATGGAAACCATAATATCCGTACTGGGATTAATTGGAGTGCTGGTGTTGAACAGTATGTTGTGAATTAACCTGTTTCTCCAATCATCCCTCCACCTCTTCCGCCGCGGGGTACACTACTTTTATCTGCCGCCGTATTTCATCCAGTATGCTGATCAGGTCAAGGCTTGCAGATAATGGATGAAATTCACTTTCGGTTTTATTTTCTGCAAGGCAATGCAATACTTCCAGTGTTTCAAACTGCATTCCATGGCCTTCCCAGGAACAGGGATAAATGATTTTTCCCTCACCCTCTTCAGTCAGTTCGATGCCATTGGCTTTTTCAAACCAGGGGTGAAAGATCTTGATCGTGCCTTTTTCTCCGGTGATCTCAGCAGGTGCATCGCTTTCGGCAATTAAAGAAGATTCCAGCATGGCATAGGCACCGTTGCGGTACTGAAGCAGAATGGAACAGTTCTCATCAATGTTTTCATCAGAAAGTTTGGCGATGGCCTTGATTGAGCGTGGCTTGCCCAGCAGCAGTAGGGCAAGATAAACGGGATAAATGCCGAGATCAAGCAAGGATCCGCCGCCTTTTTCAGGATCAAAATAACGGCTGTTGGCGTCCTGCATTGCCTTGAACGTGGTGGAAGCTTTTACTGCCAGCACATTTCCGATCCGGCCGTCTTTAATAAGGCTGAGCACCGTTTGCAGGCTGGGCAGGAAGCGTATCCACATTCCCTCCATCAAAAAAGTTTTATTAGCTTCGGCTGCGTGTATCAGTTGTTGGCACTGATCAGCATTGATGGTCATCGGTTTTTCACAAAGCACTGGGATCTTTTTTTCCAGGCAATCGAGCACTTGCTGGAAATGGTCAGGATGAGGAGTAGCGATATAAACGATATCAGGCCGCACCTTTTCGAGCCATACTGAAGGATCTGTGTAAGCGTACTGTACATTGAATTCTTCCGCAAATTCCCGGGTGCTGTCTTCTGAATGACCTAATACCACTACGATCTCCTGGGGCGCCGCAATAAGCGACAAATCTTTGGCAAAAACGCGGGCAATACTGCCCGGCCCGATAATGCCCCAACGGGTAGTAGCTTTCATGTTTAGTTGTTTTGTAATTATCTATCCCATTTATATGCCATTTTACATTTGATAAAAACTTCAAAATCCTTGTAATCAATTTTCAATTTTAATGAATGTGTGGAAATGGACAGGCGTGGCATAGTTTTTTCACTTTTCCTGTAAACAACGGCATGGAAATAAAAAGAAATGAAGCCACGTTTAACCGGCCCGAAGGGGACAGAGTATTAGATGCGCCTTATGTATTCGTTGATATCCCGGCATTCATTGATCAATTGAAAAGTGAAAAAGCCTGGGAAAAAAGTGACCGCAATGGGATAACCGTTTATAAATCAGAAAGCCTGACGATTGTAGTGTCGGCATTGCAGGCCTCTGCAAGCCTTCCGGACAATGATGTGGATGAATCTCTGACTATCCAGGTGCTTCATGGAAACGTGAGGGTTACTACACCGGATGGTGATATTGATATGAAAGAACGGCATATGATAACATTCCATCCCGGTATTGTACATTCGGTACAAGCTATTACTCATGCTATTCTTTTGATCACAACGAACAAGGATAGCAGATAAACAGGTCAGGAAAGCTTTTGTATAAACTGAATGATCTCGTTTTTGCGTAATACAAAATCCGATTTTCGCAACAGCAATGCCTGTTCGGGCATATAACTCACCGCTGCTTCTTCCGGGTCATGCACTATCGTGATGCCTTCTCTTTCTTTTACATAATTCAGTCCGTCTGCACCATCGGCATTGGCGCCTGAAAGCAATATGCAAATAAGTTTTTTACCCAATGCATCAGCGCCTGAACGGAAACTAGCGTCGATACTTGGGCGGCTGTAATTTATTTTTTCAGAATAATCAAGTGAAAAGCTATTGTCTTCTTCTATCAGCACATGATAGTCTGCCGGACATACATACACATAACCCTTTTCAATCGGGTCCTTATCTTCAATTTCTTTTACGGTAAGTTTTGTTTTGGTTGCCAGCAGTTCGGCCAGTTTGGAAATTCCCTGCGGGTCACGGTGCAGTACCAATAGTATGGGAACGGGAAAATCAGCGCCGCAATTTTCCAATATATAAAAGATCACCTGCAGGCTGCCTGCTGATCCCCCGATAATGATCAGTTGTACCTGCTGGTTTATTTGATCTTGCGCCATATTTTTTCTCTTCCGGTTGCCGGTTTATAATTGGGAGCAACCTGGGAGAACCGGATATTCTCTTTTGTGCCCAATGCAAGAAAGCCGTTCAGCTCCAGGCTGTCATCAAATAGTTTTAATACCCGGTCCTGGAGATCTTTATTAAAATAGATAAGCACATTCCTGCAGAAAATAAGCTGGAATGAATTGAAGGAAAAATCGGTTACAAGATTGTGTTGTGCAAAGATCATTTTTTCATTCAGTCTCGAATCAAAGCTGGCGAAGTGATAATTAGCACTGTAATAAGAAGAGAAATCCTGTGTGCCACCCGAAAGCAGGTAATTCTTTGAATACTGCTGCATCTGACTTAATGGGAAAATACCTTTTCTTGCTTTGGCCAATGCAGCAGGATTTATATCTGTTGCATACAACAATGATTTATGCAACAGGCCTGCTTCATTAAGCAGTATGGCCATGGAATATACTTCTTCACCTGTAGCACAGCCGGCATGCCATATTTTAATAAAAGGATAAGTGGCCAGCACCGGGATAATTGTTGAACGGATGGTCCTGTAAAAATCAGGATCGCGAAGCATTTCCGTTACAGTAACGCTGATCTCTTCAATGGCATGTGCAAAGTAGGAAGCATCATTGAGCAGGCGATAGCGAAGTTCTGCAATACCCGATAAATGATCAATTGTGATCAGCCGTTCGATCCTTCTTCTGAACGAGGCTTTGGAGTAATCGCTGAAATCATAACCGTATGCGGTATGAATATCATTGATCAGCAATGACAGGTCTTCATCTGTGATTTGTATAGTCCCTGTTTTATTCAAAGGCGTTTATCTTTTTTAGCGGTGCTGTCGTATAACCATATTCTTAATAGAGAGATGAGCTGGTCCAGGTCAACCGGTTTTGAAATATAATCAGAGGCACCTGCGTGTATGCATTTCTCCCTGTCGCCGGTCATGGCTTTGGCCGTTACAGCAATGATCGGCAGGTCCTTCCATTTGGGATGCTGACGGATCCGGGTGATGGTTTCATAGCCATCCATTTCGGGCATCATCATATCCATCAGGATGATGTCTACGTCAGCATCTTTTTCCAATGCCAGCAGTGCTTCTTTTCCATCAATGGCTGCAACTACCTGCATCTGGTGTTGCTCAAGCGCCCGTGTGAGGGAAAATATATTACGTACATCATCATCAGCTATCAGGACTTTTTTTGACTGCAACACTCCTGCCAGTGGTTGCGATTTGCTGATCGGTCTGCCATTCTTTTGTTTGTTCTCTTCCATCAGGTGAAGGAATAAAGACACTTCATCCAGTATGCGGCGATAAGAATGGGCTGTTTTAACAACGATGGAATCAGCATATTTCCTGATCCGCATTTCTTCTGTACGGGAAAGGCTTTTGCCGGTGAATATGATAACAGGTACATTGTTCAACCCTTTGCTTACTTTCAATGCTTCCAGCATTTCGTAGGATTTAACATCCGGTATTCCCATATCCAGTATCACGCAGTCCACTTCTTTTTTCTGTAGCGCTTCCAGGCCATTGTCTACCTCATTGGAGATAAGGGAATTGATTTGGTATGTATCGAGGAAATAAGAAAGGGCTTCAGCATGTTTACTATTGTCTTCAATGATCAGTACTTTCTTTGCATCCTTCTGCAGGTAGAATTCGATCTTCCGGAAAATAGTGTTCATTTGCTCAAATGCCATCGGTTTATTCACAAAGTCGATAGCACCGCTTAACAAACTTTGCTTTTTTACCTCAAACGACGACATGATATGCACCGGTATATGCCGTGTCTGTTTATCCGATTTTAATTCCGCCATCACTTCCCAGCCGCTTCTTACCGGCAATTGTATATCGAGCAGGATACCGGCTGGTTTGAATTGCTTCGCCAGTTCAATGCCATGGTCACCGCGGACAGCAATAATCCCTTTGTATCCTTTTTTACGGGTAAAATCAAGTAAGGCATTGGCAAAAGCTGTATCATCTTCTATAATTAGGATCACTTTGTCATTTTCTGTTATTGATTGCCTGTCATCAGGAATTTCTTCCGGGATTTGCAAAGCGATGTATTCTTGTCCGGAAAGCTGCTCAGGAAATATTTCAGGAATGATAGCTTCTTCTTTTCTTTCTGTCTTCTGTGCTTTGCCCACTTTGTCTGCAACTTCTTTATTCTTTGGTATGGCAAGTATAAAAGTGCTGCCTTTACCGGCTTCGCTTTCCAACCTGATATCACCTTTGAGTAATACCGCCAGTTGCCGGCTGATAGACAGGCCCAGGCCTGTGCCGCCATATTTCCTGCGGGTGGAACCATCTGCCTGCTGGAATGCTTCAAAAATGAGCTGCTGTTTTTCTTCAGGAATGCCAATGCCGGTATCTTTTACATGGATCTCGAGATATTCTTTTTTTGAAGGGGAGTTTAATATGTTCACCTGTACATAACCTTCATTGGTGAATTTAATGGCATTGGAAACAAGGTTCCGGATGATCTGTTCCAGCCGGAGTTTATCCGTTTCGATCGCAAGGGGAGCTTCTTTTTCATGCTGAATACTAAACTGTATATTCTTTTCTGCTGCAAGCGAAGCAAAGGTCATGTTAATGTCGCTGGTAATTTCTTCAAGGCTTACCATTTCGTATTCCAGTTCCATTTTACCTGACTCAATCTTTGACAGATCGAGTATGTCATCAATCAACAGCAGCAGGTTGTTGCCGGAACTTTGTATCACTTTGGCAAATTCAATTTGTTCAGGCTTAAGATTACCCTCACTGTTTTCTCCCATCAATCTTGATAAAAGAAGAATTGAATTGAGCGGTGTCCGCAATTCATGCGACATGTTGGCGAGGAATTCCGATTTGTATTTTGCATTCAGCGCCAGCTCTTCCGATTTCTTTTGTATCTCGATATTCCGGTTAACGACCAGTTCATTTTTTTCTTCGAGCAGGCGTGAACGTTCCTGCAGTTCATGATTGGTCTCTGTCAGTTCTTCCTGCTGCACTTTCAACTCTTCTTCTGAGGTCTGCAATTTTTCTGTCTGCGCTTCCAGTTCAGCATTCAGGTTTTCGAGTTCACTGTGCTGTGCCTGCAGTTCTTCCGATTGCGCCTGGGTTTCTTCCAGCAATTCCTGCAGTTTAGTCCGGTTAAGTGATGTATTCAAACTGATGCCGATATTATGTCCGGCTGAACGGAGGAATTCAATATCATTGGTGGAATACTCATGCAGGGTGCCAAGCTCCACAACAGCTTTCACCCTGTTCTCGAAAAACACAGGAATGGCAATGATATTCCTGGGTTTTACATCGCCGGCACCGAATGATACAAGAAAATCATCACCGGAAATATCCTGGGTTAAGATCTCTTTCCGGCTTTGTGCGCACTGTCCTACAAGGCCTTCTCCCATTGCCAGTGTTCCGTTTTTACTATCCAGCTTATAAGCGTAGCCGCTTTTCAGTACAAGCGTTGAATCATTTTCTACGAGGTAAAACGCACCAACCTGGCTGCGGGTGTATTCAGCCAGGTGATTGATAACAGAACTGGAGAGGGCGAACACATCTTTTTCACCAGCCATGTGATTGTTCAATTGGGAAATGCCTCTTTGCAGCCATTCCCTGTTGGCCAGTTCAGTAAATGAATGGTCCAGTGAATGAGCCATTGCATTGAGTGAAGAGGACAATTCACCAAGGCTGTCATTCTGTTCCACATTCAGCCGCATATGATAATCCCCTTTGGAAATAGTGGTGGCGATATCGCGTATCACTTCAATGCGACGGGATGTCTCAAGATCTTTTTGATGCAGTTCATCAGCAAGCCTGATCCTGCCTTTGAAATTCTCATTCACCTTCCGGTAGAAATAAACAGTGATGAGTAAAGCGATCATGGCGGCTGTTATGATAAGGGCAGGGGTGAAAGTGGCAAATGTGTTCAGGCTCCGGGTTCGTTCAGCCAAAAGATTTTCTTCAACGGCTTGCATTTCATTCACCAATGCGCGGGCACTGTCCATTGCAGCCTTTCCTAAAAGAAGATCAGGAACGCTGACGAGTTTGGATCGAATGGATTTGTCAATAATATCAAACCGGCTGGCCAATGTCTTTCTTAGTTTGGCAAGAGTTTGTTGTTGAACCGGATTGTCTTTTATCAGTAATGCCACTGTATCCAGGGCATGCATGGTTTTGCCAGGTGCGTCCCAATAGGGTTCCAGAAATGCGGAATCGCCTGAGAGAAGATAACCGCGCTGGCCCGTCTCTGCATCCTTTGCATACGAAATGGAATTTTCCAGTTCTTTTAAAACAGTATTGGTGTGATTTACCGCACTGGAACTATGGATAAGATTGCGAATGCTGATAAATGAAGCAACCGATGAGGCAATAAGGATCAATAGCGATAATCCAAAGCCAGCCTGTAAAGTTTTAGTATGAGTAGATCGCATGGGTGAAGACCGGTATTATGATAGTTGTTTTTTTAGAGGTATGGTGAAGTGGAAAGTGGAACCCTTTTCGGGTTCACTGTCCACACCGAAACTTCCATTATGCCGTTGAATAATTTCCGAGCAGATATACAGGCCAAGTCCCATGCCCTGGAAATGCGGAGCTACCCCGGTAGCACGATAAAATTTACGGAAAAGGTTTTTCTGCTCTTCTTTAGGGATGCCGATACCAAAATCTTTTACAGAGAAATGGACATTCTCCTCATCAGATTTTGTGTGAATGATGATCTTTTTCTCCTGGGGAGAATATTTGATTGCGTTTGAAATAAAATTGGTGATCACCTGTTCCAGTCTTATTTCATCGCCATACACCGGCACGCCGGCATGGCCATTATATTCCAGTTTATAATCGGGATGATTCTGCCTTGTCATTTCCAGCAGGCCGGAAATCATGGCATCGAAATCAAACTCTTTTTTATTGAACTCCAGTTTACCGCTTTGTATTTTGGATATGTCCAGCAGATCGGTGATCAGGCTGTTCAGTTTATCTACCTGCGATAAGGTTCTTTCCACATAAGGCTTGAATTGCGGATTGCTCTTTGATTCCCTTTCCAGTAATTGCATATAAGCTTTGATACTGGTGAGCGGCGTCTTCAATTCATGACTGGCAATGCTCAGGAATTCATCTTTTCTTCTGCTCACCTGTTTCTGGTCTTCTATGTCTGTAAAAGTGCCAGCCCATTTTACGATGCTGGTGTTGTTTTCATGAACAGGAAGTAAACGAAGCAAGTGATAGCGGTACCTTGTACCATTGATCCTTTTCAACCGTATCTCCAATTCCAGAGGTTTTCTCAGGGCCATGGCTGCCATCACTTCTGTTTGTATATCCTTATCTTCCGGATGCGCGGGAGGAAATTGGTTGGGAGAGCCGGAATATTCCAGCCATCTTGAATTGGTGAATTCCAATGTGCCATCGCTTTTGATGGTAAATGCTATCTGGGGAATGGATTCAAGAATGGATCTCAGTTCAGCTGCTTTTTCATTGGTTTCACTTTGTGCTTTTTTCCTGTATTCAATTTCCTGTACAAGGTTGTTGTGCATTTCATTCAATGTCCTGCTTTGTTCATACAAACGGAAAAGTGTTTTTACTTTCAGCAACAGGATATCAGGATCGATAGGTTTAGTGATATAGTCAACGCCACCGGAAGAATAACCGCGCGCAATGTATTTCTTATCTGTGTTGACAGCAGTTAAAAAAATGATCGGGATATCTTTTGATTTGCTGTAACCGGAAATAGATTCAGCCACTTCAAAACCATCCATACCTGGCATTTGCACATCGAGTATAATAAGTGCATAGCTGTTGGCAAGAATTTTTTTGAGCGCTTCTTCCCCACTGAGTGCAGAATCCACCGGAAAAGAATGGAGTGTGAGCAGAGCCTTCAGTGAATAAATGTTCTCAGGTTTATCATCAACAATAAGAATCATAGTAAACTCGAACGGAATGAAACGTTTATTGAAAGCGGTTTTTATACTTAGTTGAGATCAGTGAACGTACTAAAAAAAAGAAATGATTCTTACCGGGAAAACA